>JADGHY010000058.1 GCA_019683625.1 Thermoflavifilum sp.
AATTAACGCCGTTCGAAATGGAAAAAAGGTATATGTGGTCATTGAACTAAGAGCCCGGTTCAATGAGGAAGAAAACCTGCAATGGAAAAACAGGTTGGAAGAGGAAGGCGTAAAAGTTTTCGTGGGATTTCCCGATATGAAAATCCATGCCAAGCTGGGATTGATTGAAAAAGAAGTCAATGGCAGAGCCGTGCATTATGGATTTATTTGTACCGGAAATTTAAATGAAGACACAGCCAGCTACTATGCCGATTTTTGTTTGCTTACAGCTCATCAGCAGATTATGCAGGACATCCACAAAGTGTTTCAATACCTGGAAAGTGGGGGCAGCAGCGAAAAAGAAGTAAGGTCGTGTGAAAGGCTTATTTTAAGTCCTTTCTCTACCCGTAAGAAAATGCTGGAACATATTGCTTCTTGCATCAAAGCCAGAAAACATCAACAACCTGCGCAGATCATTTTAAAGATGAATGCTCTTTCTGATCCTCAGCTCATTCAAGCGATTTATAAAGCTGCTCGTGTTGGTGTTGACATTCAGCTCATTGTCAGAAGCATTTGTTGTGCGTATACGCGTCACAAAGGATGGGGAAAAGATATTCAGGCTATTAGCATCGTGGATGAATATCTGGAACATGGCCGTGTGTTTTATTTCAGAGCGGGTGATGAAGAAAGCTTGTATATCTCTTCGGCTGATTGGATGATTCGGAATCTGGATCATCGGGTGGAGGCTACTGTTCCGATAGTTGATACCCAGCTCCAAGCAGAACTTATGCATGTGTTGCACTTGCAATTGCATGATAACGTGAAGGCTCGTGTGCTCGACAACGCTCAGCAAAACAAATATGTGCCCACCCGGGGCCGGCCCAGAAGATCGCAGCTGCAGATTTATAATTATCTTTCCCGCAAAAAATATCCTGCATGATGAGATTGGCTGCCATTGACGTGGGATCGAATGCCGCGAGATTGTTAATCAAAGAAATCAGGTCCATATCCCCGAACGAAGTGGATTTTATCAAGCTTAACCTGGTAAGGGTGCCGCTGAGATTAGGCTTTGATGTGTTTGAAACCGGAATGATTTCCGATCAACGGATAGCCTATTTAGTAGATACACTCCGTGCTTATCAGCTGTTGATGCAGGTTTATCAGGTAACACACTATATGGCCTGTGCTACTTCAGCGATGCGAGAGGCTAAAAACGGCGAACAGGTCATAGCCCATGTACGCGAACAAACAGGCATGGCCTTGCAGATCATTAGTGGACAACAGGAAGCAAGCCTGATATTTGAAAATCATGTGGCAGAACATTTAAGCAAATCAAAATCATATTTGTATGTGGACGTGGGCGGTGGCAGCACAGAGATCTCTCTGTTCAGCAAACAAAAACAGGTTTTTAGCGCATCCTTTAATATTGGTACCATTCGTTTGCTGCATCAGCAAATTGATCAAAACCAGTGGAATGCCTTAAAAGCATGCCTGAAAAAGCAAATCAAAAGCCACAAAGTTGTCCTGATCGGTTCGGGAGGAAATATCAACAAGATCTTCTCACTTTCCAAAGTAAAACCCGGTAAATCCTTATCGATTGACCTGTTGAAAAATTATTATCGCAAGTTTAGGCAAATGACCGTAGAAGAGCGGATGCACCGTTATCAGATGCGGGAAGATCGGGCAGATGTGATAGTACCGGCTTTAGAAATTTACCTGAACATCATGCGTTGGTCGGGTGCCCGGGAAATATTGGTTCCTCAGATAGGCCTGGCCGATGGATTGATAGATCATCTCTATCGCCAGCTTCTTGCGCAGCCTAATTCATAAAGTGAGCAACTGCTTGGCGCATGAAAAGAAATCACACTGCCGGTTTCATGCCAGGATGTATGGGCGAAAAAAATGTGTTGACTTGTCTGCCTGCCATTGATCCGCTGCTTCGGCAAGCCTATACACAAAGTATTTTAGTGACAGGCAAATTTTGAGAAAGAAACATACAGCAGTGCCGTTTTACCTGCGTCCCCCGGCCGATCAAACCTGATAAAAGTTCCGATACCATTCCACGAATCTTCTTACACCTTCTTCCACGGATGTAGCAGGTTTATAGTGTACGGCTTGTTCCAGGTCGCTGACATCGGCATGGGTGGCCTGTACATCACCGGGTTGCATAGGCAGGAGCTCCATTCTGGCTCTTTTACCCACTGCTTTTTCGATGGCGTGAATATATTGCATAAGTGGTACCGGCTGATTATTGCCAATGTTATAAATCCGATAAGGAGCCGAAGAGCTGGCCGGATCAGGATTTTTTGAATCCCATTGGGGATTGGCGGCTGCCGGATGTTCAATAATGCGTTTTACGCCTTCTACAATGTCTTCCACATAAGTGAAGTCACGGATCATTTCCCCGCGATTAAATACCTGAATGGGTTTATCGGCAAGGATATTTTGCGTAAATAAAAACAAAGCCATATCGGGCCTGCCCCAGGGGCCATATACCGTGAAGAAGCGCAATCCGGTCGTAGGAATCTGAAACAAATGGCTATAACTATGCGCCATCATTTCATTGGATTTTTTGGTGGCTGCATAAAGGCTAATTGGATGATCGGCCGGATGGTGGGGAGAAAGTGGCATCCGGCCGTTTAAGCCATACACACTCGACGTGCTGGCATACACAAAATGTTTTACCGGGAAACGACGGGCCATCTCTAATAAATGGATGAATCCCACCACATTGCTTTGAATATATGCATAGGGATTTTGCAGAGAATATCGCACTCCGGCCTGGGCAGCGAGATGACAAACATAATCGAATCGTTCGGCTTCAAACAATCGAAGCAAGGCCGGCTCATTTTCCAGATCCAGTTTGATGAATCGATAATTCGGATGTGTGGTACTCTTAATCAGTTTACCTGCTGCAAGTTCATCTGTTGAAATGCCGGTTTGTTCAAGTCGTGCATACTTTAATCGCACATCATAATAATCATTGACATTGTCCAGTCCCACGATATCATAGCCTTCTGCAAGCAATCGTTTTACCAGGAAAAAACCAATGAAGCCTGCGGTGCCGGTAACCAATATTTTCATAAGTCATCTCTTGAAACAGCGGATAAAGATAAAGCAATCGGGTATTAGACCAAGCGTAAAATCGGGTTCAATGTTTTTGCTTGCAGAATTTATCTGTATTTTGCACATGTTAGCCATGGGTTTTTCTTTTCAATCATGGAATGCTTATGCCAACAACAGCTGCTACAAAAAAAATCACCACCCATACACTAAGGCAAATGAAGGCTTCTGGGGAGAAGATTTCGATGCTCACGGCTTATGATTATACCATGGCGCGTTTGCTGGATGAGGCGGGAGTGGATGTGTTGTTAGTAGGCGACTCGGCAGCCAATGTGATGGCGGGTTATGAAACCACCTTACCCATTACGCTTGATCAGATGATTTACCATGCGGCTTCGGTGGTGCGGGCAGCCAGGCGAAGCCTGGTGATTGTGGATTTACCCTTTGGATCTTATCAGGAAGATGCCCGCCAGGCCTTGCATTCAGCAGTACGTGTGATGAAAGAAACCGGTGCACATGGCATTAAGCTGGAAGGAGGAGAGTCTGTGATAGAGGCCGTGCAACGCATAGTGGCAGCCGGCATTCCGGTGATGGGGCATTTGGGTCTTACACCTCAATCTATTTATCAATTCGGCACCTATGCTGTGCGGGCTGCTGAAGAAAAGGAGGCGCAAAAATTGTTGCATGATGCGCTGTTGTTGCAGCAGGCAGGGTGTTTTGCTCTGGTACTGGAGAAAATTCCTGCCAAGCTCGCCGGCGAGGTTACGGCTCAGCTCAGCATTCCCGTTATCGGCATAGGTGCCGGGAAATATGTGGATGGCCAGGTGCTGGTGGTGCACGATATGCTGGGCATGAATCAGGCATTCAAGCCCCGCTTCCTGCGTCAGTATGCTAACTTGCAAGAAGTTATCCAGGAGGCAGTTCGTCAATATGTTGCTGATGTGAAAAGCCAGCAATTTCCCGGAGAACACGAACAATATTGAATAAGGTTTAAAACAGTTCAGGATGGAAATAAACCTAGATTTTTTGAAAGCCCTGCACATTCAGGAGTTGCAATCGGGTGTGGGCACAGGGAGGAACTGGTTGGCTGGTGATGGAGAGGCTATTGCTTCCTACTCCCCGGTGGATGGGCAATGTATAGGCCGGTTTATTCCCACCACAGCTCAACAGTATGAACAGGTTGTGCAGCAAGCTGTTGCAGCCTTTCAGCAGTGGCGCCTGGTGCCACCGCCGGCACGTGGTGAATTTGTGAGAAGGGTGGGGGAGAAGCTCAGGGCGCATAAGCAGCAGTTAGGTGCACTTGTGTCGTATGAAATGGGGAAAAGCTTGCAGGAGGGTTGGGGAGAAGTGCAGGAGATGATTGATATCTGCGATTTTGCCGTGGGACTATCCCGGCAATTATATGGGCTTACCATGGCTTCTGAGCGAGTCTCCCATCGCATGTTTGAGCAATGGCATCCATTGGGGCCGGTGGGCGTTATCACGGCCTTTAACTTTCCGGTATCGGTATGGAGCTGGAATGCCATGATTGCTTGGGTCTGCGGCGATGTGGTGGTCTGGAAGCCTTCTGAAAAAACGACCCTCTGCGCCATAGCCTGCCAGCGGCTGATAGGGGATGTGATGGCCGAAATGCAGTTGCCTGAGGGGCTATCTTGCCTGGTAAGCGGAGAAGCTGAGGTTGGGCAATGGATAGCGGCCGATCGGCGCATTCCGCTGGTATCGGCCACAGGCTCGGTGAGAATGGGTCGAGCTGTGGGGGCCACAGTAGCCAGTCGCCTGGGCAGAACTATTCTGGAACTGAGTGGCAACAATGCCATCATCATCACCCCACATGCCGATCTGGATCTGGCTTTGCGGGCTGCCGTATTTGGTGCTGTGGGCACTGCCGGCCAGCGTTGTACCACTACACGCCGGCTTATCATCCATCGTTCCGTATACGATCGTTTTAAAGATATGCTGAAACATGCCTATGCTCAGATTCGGGTGGGCAATCCGCTGGATGAACACAATCACATGGGTCCTTTAATTGATAAGACCGCAGTAGAGGCTTATCTGCAGGCACTGGACGCCTGTCGCGCCCAGGGGGGAAAGTTCCTGGTGGAGGGAGGTGTGCTCGAAGGAGCGGCTTATGCTTCGGGTTGCTATGTGAAGCCCTGCATAGCAGAAGTATTGCCGGAGATGCCCATCGTACAACAAGAGACTTTTGCTCCCATCTTGTATATCATGCCTTATGATACCCTCGAAGAAGCCATAGCCATCCACAACGGAGTGCCTCAGGGCTTATCATCGGCTATCATGACCCTCAACCTCCGCGAAGCAGAGTATTTTCTTTCCGCAGCAGGGTCGGATTGCGGCATTGCCAACGTGAACATTGGCACCAGCGGGGCCGAGATTGGCGGCGCTTTTGGCGGAGAAAAAGAAACGGGAGGCGGAAGAGAATCGGGCTCCGATGCCTGGAAAAACTACATGCGCCGGCAAACCAATACCATCAACTACGGCACTGCCCTGCCTTTGGCACAGGGCATCAAATTTGAAATCCATTGACCATTATGTCTTTATCTGCAGACGCTTTCTTATCCTCAACCAACCCCTGGAAAACCGTGGGTTCTCGCATGGTGTACGATAATCCCTGGATTCAGGTTACCGAACATCAGGTCATTAATCCATCTGGTCGTCCGGGCATTTACGGGGTAGTGCACTTTAAACATTTAGCCATTGGTGTGGTGCCTATTGACGAAAATGGGTATCTGTGGCTTGTGGGCCAATATCGCTATCCTTTACAGGCCTATAGTTGGGAAGTGCCCGAGGGGGGAGGCCCTCTGGCAGAAGACCCCCTGGCATCGGCTCAACGAGAGCTTCTGGAGGAAACTGGCATCCGGGCCACCCAATGGAATCTGATGCTCACCATGCACCTGTCTAATTCCGTCACCGATGAAAAAGCACTCATTTACCTGGCTAAGGGATTAAGCTATCATTCCAGTCAGCCGGAAGAAACCGAACAGCTCCAGTTGCGGAAGATTAGCCTGGAAGCCGCGTATGAAGAAGTATTACAGGGAAAGATTACCGATGCTATCTCGGTAGCGGCCATCTTAAGATTGATGTTGATGAAACGGGAAAATAGCCTTCAGCTATGACATAAGCCCTCTCTATGGCTGAAACCTTAATTATTGGCCGGCATCCCGTATTAGAGGCCTTGCGCGCAGGCAGGCCCATGCAAGCTATTTACCTCTTGCGCCAGGCAAAGGGAGAGCTCATCCAGGAAATCCGAAAGCTGGCCCGTGAGCAACGGGTGCCCGTGAAGCTGGTGCCCACGGAAAAACTCCAAAAATTGTCGCGTGCACCTCTGCCTTCAACCCATCAAGGTTGCATTGCCATTGCTTCCGCTGTGGCGTATTACGATTTACAGGCCGTCATCAGCCAGGTAGTGGAAAGCGGACAGCTCCCCTTGCTGGTGATGGCAGTAGGCATTACCGATGTACGGAATCTCGGCGCCATTGCCCGTTCTGCCTTTTGCTTTGGAGCGCATGCCCTCATTTTACCCCAAAAAGAAACTGCCCCACTCAACGAACTTGCGTTAAAAACAGCTGCAGGAGCACTGGATCATCTGATGGTGGCCCGCGTAAAAGATTGGAAAGAGGCATTTGAACTGTTGCGGTTGAACGGCATTCAGCTTGTAGCTTCCGGTGTGCACGATGGCCTTAAGCCTGAACAAATCGACTGGAGGCAACCCCTCGCCCTGGTTTTGGGTGCTGAGGATACGGGATTGCCTCAGACGTGCCTGGCACAGGCCGATAGGGTAGTCACCATTCCTATTCGTCCGGATTTCGACTCCCTCAACGTATCAGTTGCTGCAGGCATCTTGCTGTATGAGGCAGCGCGGCAGCGGCTTGCGTGATACGATCTTCACGCAACTCGTAAAAATGCTGTATTTTCCCTTCATGCAAATGCCCGATCGCGTTATTCTCACCGAATGTCCTCGTGATGCCATGCAGGGATGGCCTCGTCAGATCCCTACCGAGAAAAAGATTCGCTACCTGAACTTATTGATGCGGGTGGGTTTCGATGTGATTGACTTTGGGAGCTTTGTTTCCCCTAAGGTGGTTCCACAGATGGCCGATACAGATGAGGTCTTGCAAGCCTTGCAGAAACGCGAGGGCACGGCCCTGCTGGCTATTGTCGTCAACGAGCGCGGAGCGGAACGAGCCATGGCCTACCCGCAAATCGATTTGCTGGGTTTTCCTTTTTCGCTTTCTGAAACCTTTCAATGGCGCAATGCTCATCAAACCATGACACAAGCCCTGGAGCAGGTGAAGCATATCCAGGCGCTGGTAAGGGGAACTGCCAAACAATTATTGGTGTATCTTTCGATGGGGTTTGGCAATCCTTATGGTGATCCTTATCATGAAGACTGGGTGTCTGCCTGGATTGACAAGCTGGCGGGGTTAGGCATCCGGTATTTTGCACTGGCCGATACCGTGGCTGTTGCCCATCCCGATCTCATCAGACGCATCTTTAATCGTGTGCTGCCCGCATTCCCGGAATTGGAGATTGGCGCCCATTTTCACGTGACGCCAGCCAACTGGCGGCAAAATGTTGAAGCTGCTTTTGAAAGTGGTTGCAGGCGATTCGATGCAGCACTGGGCGGTTATGGCGGATGTCCTATGGCAGCCGATCAATTGACAGGCAATTTGGCTACTGAACAGTTGATGCAATATCTGGACAGCCAATCCGTGGCGTTGTCCATACACCGAGAATGGTTGCAAAAAGCACAACAAATGCTGGCTGAACTATTTGTGTGAGGCAGAAAGAAAAATTCTTATACGCATGTTTGAAAAATAGAATCATTCCCCTAACTTTCACATGTTGTGTTGACATTTTCTTTGACCTGAACCCACTACCAGATGAAACAAGAAACAATTTTACACCTTCAGCAACAAATTACCCAGGATGATGAACAGGCATTTGAAGCATTGATGCATGAAACCATGCCTGTTCTCCATGCCTATGCCCTTCGCCTGTTGCGCGACCAGCAACTTGCCGAAGAAGTGGTGATGGATGTGTACATCAAATTATGGCAACACCGCCATACATTTGGTGAGATCCAAAACCCGCTTTTTTACTTACTCAAAGCTGTGAGAAATACCTCGTTAAACTATTTGAAATCACCTTCGCGGATGGCTGTTTCAGCCCAGCTGTCTGCCGAACAGGCAGAAATGCTTGCTGAAGATAATTTTACCCTGCGGGTAACTCCGGAAGATGTGTTGATTTCCAAAGAACAGATCAGCCAGATTCAGCAAGCGCTCAATGCACTCCCGCCTCGTTGCCGGGAAGTCTTGCTCCTCTGCAAGGAATACAGGCTTAGCTATGCAGAAGCCGCCGAATTAATGGGCATATCTCCTGCTACGGTAAATGTGCACATGACACAGGCCTTAAAAAAGCTCTGGCAAATGCTGGAAGCCCTCCATTTGGTTTCTTCCTGAGAAAAAACTCAAATCTTCCCTAGGATCAGAAGGGAAAAAATGCCTGCTTTGTTGTGGTATCATGCACTAATTGTTTTTGCTGCTGTAATTGTCTTATTCTCAAGGCAGCCTTATGGATAATCGCATGGATGAATCTATTTGGGAGTTGATTGTCAAGATGTTCAGCGAAGGCCTCGAAGCAGAAGAGCAGGAAAGGCTGCAGCAATGGTTTTTGGAGCATCCGGAGGCATGGATGAAGAGCGGCATCTTGCAGAAAGTAAGGCTTGAGCTGATGCACCATCTTACCGAAGATCGAAAGCTGGCCATGATAGCAAAAGTCAAACAGCAGATTCGGGAAGTTGCATCGTTTTCCGATGAAATGGAACAAGCCCAGGTGCAGACCCGGAGTTTTAGGCGGGGGAAACGGGGGCTTATGCTGGCTGGGCTTTGCTTGGTGGTGGGCATGGGTATTGGCCTCCTCTGGTGGCTGAATCACCCCTCCCATCCAACTGCCGGTACTTTGGTATGGAAAACCATCAGCACGGCGCCCGGCGTAAAATCCATGATTAGCCTGCCCGATGGGAGCACCATCTGGCTGAATGCAGCCACCACCCTGAAATATCCCGAAACATTTACCGACAGTATCCGGGAGGTGTATCTGAGCGGGGAAGCTTATTTTAAGATTATTCATCGCGCCCATCAGCCTTTTGTGATTCATACCCGTGAAATGGACATTCGCGACCTGGGTACAGAATTCAATGTACGGGCCTATCCTGATGAAGATTTTACCGAGACTGTGTTGATTTCCGGAGCTGTGGCCGTCAAGTTGCACGAAAGAGAGGGGCAAGAACAGCTCATTTTTCTAAAACCTGATCAAAAACTCATTTTCCGGAGACAATCTGCCGAAATGCCCGCTGCAACAAGCACAACCTCATCTTCCAAACCATTGAAACCCTTGCGTGCCGAAGAGCAGGAACAAGTGAAACTCGTGCCTCTGCAGCCCCTTTCCGATCATTTGATTCCGGAAATAGCCTGGAAAGACAACCGGCTGGTATTTGAAGATGAAAGTTTTGAACAGCTTGCCCAGCGATTGCAACGCTGGTATGGTATCCCATTCCATATTGAAAGCAAGGAACTGGCCCATCGGCGATTTACCGGAAGAGCCGATAATGTGTCCTTAATTCAGCTGTTACAAATATTGCAAAAGATTCAGCCCTTCCAATACCGCATCACCGATACCGCGGTCATGATTCAATCAGCATTGCCATAAAAAAACATACCATGAAACAAAGCAGGAGAAATCAGGAACCATTTATCGGCTGGGCAGGCAGGCCTCCTTGAAAGGAAGAATGCCTTGTATCCGGCATAAAAAACGGAGGATATGGGGGTATCCTCCGCGACCGGAACAACCGAAAATTGTATTTCCGATTTGTTCACGATTAAACCTTTGCAAAATATGAAAAAAATACCTACGCAGGTTTTATCCCGCGAATATTCACTTGCACGAAAGGTATACCTTAT
>JADGHY010000059.1 GCA_019683625.1 Thermoflavifilum sp.
ATTTCATGTAATGTAAAAATCTAGCATTATGGTAGCACAAAGGAACAGAACCAAAGCCCAACTGGTGTGGGGTTGGATCATCAGCGGCATCATCATCTTATTTTGTTTATTTGATGTGTTAGGCAAATTCATGAAACCCGAAGCTGTGGTAAAAGGCACCATAGCCATGGGATACCCCGAGAGCACGATTACGCCTATTGGCGCGATCCTGTTAATTTGTACGCTTTTGTATGCCATCCCAAGCACCTCTCTTTTGGGAGCCGTGTTGCTTACCGGCTATCTGGGGGGTGCCGTGGCCAGTAACCTGAGGATGGAAGCTCCCTTATTCAGCCAAACTTTGGTTCCCGTTTATTTTGGCATCGTGGCATGGATAGGTGTGTATTTGCGCAGCAAACGCTTAAGAAGGCTCCTGCAAAGAAATGAAGCTTGAACAATTTGGGCGTGTTTGCATGAAGCAAAAACCATCAGCATTTGTGCCGGGAAGGATAAACCCTTTCATGGGGTTTGGAGGGATTTGCCTAAGTTTGCTGCATGGAACGCAAAAAGATGATTGTTGTCCGGGATTTGGTGAAAAAATATGGTGAGCTGGAAGCTGTCAAGGGCATCAGCTTTGAAGTGGAGGAAGGGGAGATTTTCGGTTTGTTAGGACCTAATGGAGCCGGCAAATCGACCACGTTGGAAATCATTGAAACCCTTCGCCCCAAGACCTCCGGCAAGGTGTGGGTGAATGGCTATGATTTGGATAAAGAACCTCAGCGCATCAAACAAATTATCGGCGTGCAGCTTCAAAGTGCGGGCTATTATCCCCATCTTAACCTGAAGCAGTTGATTGAATTGTTTGCCGGATTATATAACAAAAAAGTTGACCCCATAGCGTTGCTGCGCAGCATTCACCTGGAAGATAAAGCCCGCACGACGTTTAAGGAACTTTCTGGTGGGCAGCAGCAGCGTTTTTCGGTGGCCACCACCTTAATCAATGATCCCAAAATTATTTTTTTGGATGAACCCACCACCGGTTTAGATCCTCAGGCCCGCCGCAATCTTTGGGAATTGATTAAAGAAATTCGCCGGCGAGGCACTACGGTGGTTATCACCACCCATTATATGGATGAAGCCGAATACCTCTGTGACCGGGTGGCCATCATCGATTTGGGCAAGATCATTGCACTCGACACGCCGGAACATTTGATTGATGAGCTGGTGAGTTCAGGCTTTGAACGCCATAAAGAAGTTAAAAAAGCTAATCTGGAAGATGTGTTTTTGCATCTTACCGGTAAAGAATTGCGGGAAGATTAAACAATATGTAAGATGAATAACTCAACGGATGACTTACGCTATCCAATAGGCCGTTTTCAGCCACCGGATCCCATTACAGAAAATCACATCCTGCAATCCATCGAAGCCGTTGAACAACTTCCCACCCAGATAGAGCAGGCTATCCTGAATCTGGACGCCACACAGCTGCAAACACCCTATCGGCCAGGCGGGTGGACGGTTCAGCAGGTAGTGCATCATGTAGCTGATTCCCACATGCAGGCTTATAGCCGTTTTAAGTTGGCTTTGACCGAAGACCAGCCCACGATAAAGCCCTATGCAGAAGATCGCTGGGCCATGTTGCCCGATAGCCGCTTGCTGCCCGTGGAAGTATCTCTTACTTTATTGCATGCCCTGCATCGCAGATGGGTGGTGCTGATGCGCCACATGAGCAAGGATGACTGGGAGCGTACCTATTACCATCCTGAGCAGCAGCGCATATTTACCCTGTCGTGGGTGGTGTGCATGTATGCCTGGCATGGACGCCATCACCTGATGCATATCCTAAAGCTACGCGAACGCATGAGCTGGTGAGGAACTTACCAACTTTTGAATCGTTCATAAGCCGCTTTTTCCAGCCATTCCCGATGGCTGGGATGGGCAATTGCGATCAAGGCTTTTGCCCGCTGGCGAAGATTCTTTCCAAATAAATTTGCCACGCCATATTCGGTAACCACATAATGCACATGTGCACGAGTGGTGGTAACACTGGCGCCCTGCTTGAGGAAAGGTACAATTTTGCTGGCTCCGTTTTTCGTAACCGAAGCCATGGCAATGATGGGCTTTCCTCCTTCCGATAAGGCTGCCCCTCGCATAAAATCCATTTGCCCACCCACGCCGGAATATTGATAAGTGCCAATGGAATCTGCACATATTTGTCCGGTTAAATCAATTTCAATGGCGCTGTTGATGGCCACAACTTTGGGATTCTTCCGGATGATGCTGGTGTCATTGGTAAAGGCAGTTTCCTTCATGGAAATAATTGGATTATCATGGATAAAATCATACACTTTCTGGGTGCCCATCACAAAGCAGGCCACGACTTTATGCGGGATTACCTTTTTGTATTTTCCTGTGATCACTCCCTTTTCCACGAGTGGAATCAATCCATCGGAAAACATTTCGGTATGAATGCCAAGATCCCGATGATGCTCCAGCTGGGCCAGCACGGCATTAGGAATGGCGCCGATGCCCATTTGCAGGGTGGCACCATCTTCAATCAGGGAAGCAATGTGCCTGCCAATTTGCTCTTCCGCCATGCCCACAGGTGCTTGCGCCACTTCATGAATAGCAGCTTCATGCCATACCGCAAAATCAATATCTTTTTCATGCACAATGCCATCACCATGGGTGCGTGGCACACGTGGATTTACTTGAGCAATCACATAACGTGCCGTCTCCGCCGCACTAAGTGTAACATCCACAGAAGGGCCCAGTGAACAATAACCATGTGCATCGGGCGGGCTCACCTGAATCAAAGCCACATCAACGGGCAATATCCGATTGCGAAATAAAGTGGAGATATCGCTCAGAAATATGGGTACATAATCGCCGATCCCTTCCGATAAAGCCTTGCGCATGTTGGCCCCGATAAAGAAAGCATTCGGATAAAACGCATTGGCATATTCGGGTTTGCAGTAAGGAAGCTCTCCCTCTGTATGAATATGTACAATTTCTACATTTCGCAGTTCATGTGCTCTTGCCACCAGTGCATCAATCAACACATGAGGTGTCATTGCCACACTATGGATGAATATACGATTACCTGATTCGACTATTGATAGGGCTTCTGTTGCATTAACCCATTTCATGTGCAAACAATTTTTCAAGTCGCAAAGTAAAGGACATCAAGGTGTAAAACAAATGAGTTTTATCAATCTGCAAAGGTGATTTTTATCACCTGATTTGCATCTTGATAGACTCAGGCTTTTTCATTACATTCGGGTAAAATTCCTGAAGATGTTGGGTGTGCTAACCGTTTCACAGATCGATGCCCTGCTGCAAAGACATGCATTTGGCCGTATCGGTTATCAAATAGATGGAAGGATATTCATCATTCCGGTTACCTATCTTTTTGATGGCACCTATATTTTAGCACATTCCCGGGAAGGCGAAAAAATTCATGCCCTTCGCAATCAAACAGAAGTATGCTTTCAGGTGGATGAGATTACCGATCAAAGAAACTGGCAGAGTGTGCTGGTGTGGGGCCCTTATGAAGAAATCACCGATCCTCAGCAACGATATTATGCGTTAGACAGGCTGATTCGCAAAATACACAAGCTGGATGTCCATCATGCAGCAGATAAACCAATGGAGCTCGACATCCATCCCGAACAATTGCTTTCAGATGATGATAAAAATATTGTGTACCGCATTCATGTGCTGGAAAAGAGTGGACGTTTTCAACAGCATGAAAAAATACCTTCCTAATAAAGTTGCCGGGTTGATGATGCCAAAAGGGTTCGGATATGGAGCTAACTGCCAATGCACGTATTGTACTTGAATCCCGTTATCTGCGGCGTGACAGGCAGGGTAATCTCATCGAGTCAGCAGAACAAATGCTGGAACGGGTTGCCCTGGCTGTAGCAGAAGCAGAGTTGTATTGGGGTCATGCACAGGATGTTAGGCAAACAGCCGAAGATTTTTTTGACATGATGCAGGCCAACCTGTTCCTGCCCAATTCCCCAACATTAATGAATGCAGGCACCCCTTTAAACCAGTTGAGCGCATGCTTTGTATTACCGGTGGAAGATGATATGTCGGCCATTTTCCACACGTTAACGCTTGCAGCTTTGATTCAACAAAGCGGGGGAGGAACCGGATTTAATTTCAGCCATCTGCGGCCCGAAGGAACTTATGTGGCTTCTACGGGAGGCACTGCATCAGGCCCGCTGGCATTTATGAAAATTTATAACGCAGCCACAGAAGGTATTAAACAAGGTGGAAAACGAAGGGGCGCCAACATGGGCATACTCAATGCACATCATCCTGACATTTTTAGCTTTATCAGTTCCAAGCAGGATGCCCATCAATTAAACAACTTTAATATTTCTGTGGGCATCCGGGATGATTTTTTTAAAGCATTAGATGCCGGAAAGCCTTATATGCTGTATTTTTCAAATAAGCAAATAAAGCTGCAAAGAGAAGTGCCTGCTGCGTTGCTTTGGCAGAAGCTTATCCATTCAGCCTGGGAAACGGGCGATCCGGGCCTGATTTTTCTGGATACCCTTCAACGCCATAATCCCACGCCAGCAATAGGAACCATTGAAGCCACCAATCCCTGTGGTGAAGTGCCTTTACTGCCTTATGAATCCTGTAATCTGGGATCAATTAACCTGAGCAGGATGCTGGAGAAAGACAATGCCCATCACATGCAGATTCAGTGGGAAAAGCTGCGGCACACCGTACACCTGGCAGTTCGTTTTCTGGATAATGTAATTGAAATAAATCGCTATCTGCATCCGGAATTAAAACGCATGGCCACGGGCAATAGAAAGATTGGGCTCGGTGTTATGGGATGGGCTGAAATGCTCATCCGGCTGGGAATTCCCTATGCTTCACCGGAAGCCCTACAGCTGGGATCTCAACTGATGCAATTTATCCAGCACGAAGCGGAAATTGCCTCGGCCAGGCTTGCCGAACAAAGAGGCTCATTTCCTTTCATTGACCAAAGCAAATATTCCGGACAGCAGCGGCGCCATGCCACCTTAACCAGTATTGCACCAACGGGCACCATTTCTCTGATTGCAGGCACAAGCTCATCTATTGAACCCTTGTTTGCCATTGCTTATAAACGCGAACATGTGTTAAACAATCAAACTTTATTTGAAATCAACCCCGCCGTATTGGAAGTGCTTTCCCGTCAACCGCATTTCAGTGCATCCATGCTGGATGAAATCATTGTAAAAGGCAGCGTACAATCGATCAAGCAAATTCCGGATGAGGTCAAACACCTGTTAAAAACTTCGCTGGAGATTGATTATACCTATCATATTGCCCATCAGATAACTTTTCAACGCTACACGGATAATGCGGTATCTAAAACCATCAATATGCCGCAATCGGCTACTGAAGCTGATGTGGAAAAAGCCTATCGCATGGCATGGCAACAGGGTGCAAAAGGCATCACCATTTTTCGTTACGGATCAAAACCCAATCAGGTACTGCATGCCGGGCTCAAAAAAGAAGATGAAATCATGCACGTGCTTGAATCAGAACTTCATGATTGCAAATCCAGCTGCAACCTCTAATCCAATGCTTACCAGTGCGAAATAAACAGCGGAATGGGCAACATTTTCATCAGATGCAGGGCCTCACTTTTATGAAGCATCTGTGATAACAAACTTCTGCCAAATGATCCCATGACGCCGATGATTTGCTTGTTTTGCTGATAGCTGGATAGAAAACTATCTAACAACCTTTCCTGGGTTTCCTCATAATATGCTTCCACATAGTGCGTATTCATCCAGTCAATCAGCAATTTTTTATCGTGCATTTTTTCTGTTTCCTGAGCATAAATTGCTCTTAGGGGCTTATCCATCAGTTGCGGGAACAGGTAGGAAAATTGCTTAATGGCAAATACAGAAGATGGGGTACCATTGTAAGCAAACAAGATTTCATCAATGTGTTGGATGCCGCTGGAGAACAATATCACTGGGCATTCTCCATACATCAGAATATCTCGGAAAAATTTAAACCGCACCACATCCTCGGATGGATTGTTTAAAGAGTGGATGTCCAGCAACAATACATCGCTATAGCGCAAATGTTTGAAAAACAATTCCTGCGTTACCGTTCCGTCTTCAAATGGTTTGATCAGTATACCCCTTTTGTCGGCCTCTTCTCCTAACTTTTGGAAGTTTTTCTCAATGGTTTCATATTTTTCTTTCTCAGCAATTTGTCCTGGCAGGGTAACAAAAGTCTTCTGATCATACCACAAAGCGGTATTTAGCATATCATCTGCATATACTTCCATAATTTTTGTGTGGGTGAGATTGGCCAGATAGGCCGGGAAATTCAGTATTTCGGGTTTGAAATACATGCCGTCGGTATATAATAACATCTTTAACATGGCAAAAATTTTTAAGGATGATGAATATTATTGCAAATACAATTTGTGTTTGAAAAGGAGAGGTCTTGCTAAGAAGACCTCTCCGCTTGCATGTTCTCCTCGTCAACCTCCAACTGCTTGATGAAGATGCGGGTTTTCTAAGATTCTGCAGATAAAATCACTTTCAAGGCTTTTTCAGCGCTGGCATGGCTAAACACTTGATAGGCTGCCAATGCTTCATAGAGTTTGAAATGATGGGTGATCAGCTTTTGCGGCGCCAGTTTGCCCGACTGCACGGTCTTCAGCAGAAGCGGGATCGTTACGGTGTCAACCAGTCGGGTAGTGATTTTGATGTTATGTGCCCAAAGCTTTTCCATGTGCAGGGTTACCGGTTTGCCGTGTACACCAATATTGGCAATGATGCCGCCAGGGGCTACCAGGGATTGGCACAATTCAAAACTTGCCGGCACACCCACGGCCTCAATGACCACATCAGCACCTTTTCCCTGGGTAAGTCCATTCACAATTTCTACTGGATTCACCTCACGGAAATCAATGCCATAGTCGGCACCGAATTGTTTGGCCACTTCCAGCCGGTTTTCATCCTGATCAATGACGATGAGCAATCCGGGCGAATAAAACTGTGCCGTGAGCAATGCTGCCAATCCCACGGGGCCTGCACCCACAATCACTACTGCGTCTCCCGGCTTGATTTCACCGTTCAACACACCACATTCAAATCCCGTGGGCAATATATCGCTGAGCATCACAAGTGCTTCTTCGGCAAGCCCGTGTGGAATAGGATAGAGGCTATGATCAGCATGGGGAATTCTCACATATTCTGCTTGTGTGCCATCAATCAAATGTCCCAGGATCCATCCGCCTTTTTCACAATGGGAATACATGCCCTTCTTACAATAGCTGCAGCTTCCACAGGAAGTGATGCAGGAAATCAACACATGGTCGCCGGGTTTGAATCGTTGTACCGCTTTGCCTACTTCTTCGACGATGCCCACGCCTTCATGCCCAAGAATCCTGCCATCGGTGACTTCGGGTACATCGCCTTTCAGGATGTGAAGATCGGTTCCGCAAATAGTTGTTTTGGTGATTTTCACGATCACATCTGTTTCTTCCTGCAAGATGGGTTTGGGTTTATCTTCCCAGGCAATTTTACCGGGCCCATGAAATACAATCGCTTTCATGACATCAAGTTTTTACGTTTAAAGAATAAAGAGTTCTTAAAAACCAACGGCACCTTCCAGCATCAATCCATGAAATTGTCCGCCATAGTTGATGTTGTTGGAAGGATAATGATGGTAGCGTTGGTCAACATATTCTGCTTTCAGCAGCACGGTAGGTGCGATGTACCATCCCAATGCGGCCTGTACCCTGTTGATTTGTACGGCTTGTGAAAGGTTAGGCAGTTCGCCTTTTACCCAATCGTAGCGCACGCCCAGGTATATGTTTTGTTTCGGCCCGAAGTAATACAACAGGTCGCCGGCGAGCTGATCAGCATTTCTGTTCGTTGTCTCGGCAGCGGTTCTTCCTTGTGCATGTTCATACGTACCAAAGAACACCAGGCCATGATATTGAATAAACGGATTGATCATGAAGCTGGTCACATGATTATTGAACTGGGGATTGTACTCGCCCGACCAGGCATTGTTGGAAATGGTAGCCTGGGTATTTTCCATGACCAGATAGTAACGAGAGCCTCCACGGTCTCCATTGTACAGTTGGTTAGCGGGTGATTTGCGATTGGTGTACACTGATCCAGTGAGGCGCAGCCGAAGATCCGGATTCAGTTGTTTGTCAAATCCGATTTTGCCATATATGGCCGGACCCCGTCCCGAAGGGTTGGTAACCGTAGTATTTACCTGACTTCCTGCTACTCCGATCATCCCCAGCCAACCTTGATGCATGACATAGGCTTCACCACTAATGGCCGTCATAAATGCATCCATGATGTAATTGCCCACAAAAGGATTCTGAATGGCTTGTCCATTGTCGGTACGTCTGAAATGGGCATCACCATAATTGATTTCAAAATCTCCCACGCGAAACCTCAGGTACCGCATGAGGTTGTCAATTGTGGCATTATGCAGAAAACTAAGTTTATCTATCTGCAGATAACCACCTTTTACCCAGGTATCGTTATGATGGCGAGAAGAGAGATAGGTGATGACATTGAGCGAAATCCCATCGGCCAGTGTGGCGTCAACATTCAGATTGGCTGTTGCCAGGTTAAATCCGTTTCCGATAGTAATCAGTTTATTCTGGTCAACCCCGTTTACTATGTTAGGTGTGGCTTCATTGGAATGACGCAAAGCCTGAAACTGCTGGGTGAAGCCTGCGCCGATTTTAAGTTGTAGGCCCGAGAAGGTTGCTGTATCATTTTTCGGAGGCTCAAACATATTTAACCCCCTTTGATCATAAGGCCGCATATTCGGCAGGATCTTCTGGCCATAAGCCAGGTGCATAAAACCTATAAGGTTTAGCAGCATTGTCAATCGAAACAAGTACTTTTTCATGGCTATCAGATTTTAAATTGTGAATGAATATGTTAATTGTTAAAAGAGATGCCATCGTTGGAAAACAAATCCACCTGAAATTGAATAGTGATTTCTTTTCCCGTTTTCATAAGCCCCATGAAGGTGGGAGGAGAAACATGGTAATCGGTCATGTCTATAGCCTTTTCACCAGAACAGGTAAGCTGCCTGTCGTTATTGATCACACACACTGCATTCACGGTTACGGTGCGGGTAACGCCGGCAATAGTCAAATTTCCTGTTGCATTGATCTGGTAGCTGTTGCCGGTTTTTTTCACATGGGCTTGTGTAGATTTAAAGCTGATCTGCGGATATTTCTCGGCTTTCAGGGCTTTGTAAGCTTTATTATCCATCATTGAACCTTCTGTGCTTTTCAGGCTGTTTACCGGAATCAGAAGGGTAAGCTGGTTCAATCCATTGATCTGATGTTCGCCATCTTCGGTGAAAATAACCGACAGGCGTACATCATTTGATTTCATTGACCAATCGTGTAAGGTTGATGTGCCTTTTATCTCCACGTATGATTTAGGAGAGGCTTTAAACAGGCTTTGGGCTGAAGCTCTTACTTTAAAGATGCCAAGCAACAAAGCAATAAGCATGAGCATGGTGAATATCACAATCAAAGACTGCTTTACATAATTCCGTTTCATGGCTGACATGTTTTAGTGTATTTCATGAATGAGTGTTGTCGATACAAAAATCTGCAACATGCTACCTCTGTACGATGACTTTCATCAATACACGCGGTGATTTTCATCTTCATGCAGGATGATTTTTATCACCTTATTTTGCGGGCAAGCCATCAAATATTTGCCTGTGGCTAATGTTGTGGCCATGCTTTGCCGGGGAGCGGAAAGTGCAATGAGCGTGATATATCTCGTGTAGGTAATATGAGGAGAGAAAAAAAACCCTTCACCTGTTTGAATAGATGAAGGGCTGTAAAAGAATCAGCAATAAAGTGAAGCTGTTATTTCAGATAGGTTTCAAATAGTTTAAAGATGCGTTTATATTCATCGGTCCAGCTGCTGGGATCTTTGAACTCATGATCTTCCAAAGGG
>JADGHY010000060.1 GCA_019683625.1 Thermoflavifilum sp.
CTCCCACCCACCCTCTCAAGAATTTCCCGCGCAATGCTTTCCAATAACAACTGCACAAATAAGCTCCTGCCTTTTAAACTTTTTGCTGCACTTTTGTTGGTAATATTATAGATAAACTTCTGAATGCCACTCACATTGCAAGACCAGAGCTTAAATGGATAATGCCCTTTTGCAATACTTAAGCGATGGTTATCATTAGCTTGAAAAGCATCCGGAAATTGATTCCAATAGGCAGCTATACAGTGAGCAAAGGCTCCGGTGACTTTACAATGTTCAAACAAGCTGATATTGGGATAATCTACCGTAGAAGCCGGCATGTACCATGTGTACAATTTCAACAAATGAAATACGGTCTCAATAAATTGAGAAGGCCTTTGCCTGGGAACTGGTAATTTGCCGAAAATATCGGTAAACTCTTTCCAAAGCTTTTGATAAAGCTGCGGATTATTGGTTATGTTGTTAACATGCTGAGGTAGGATCTGAGCATCTATACAAAATTTCTGTACCGGATAGGCACAAGAGGTTTGCTGCATCTTTTCGCCATTGGCATATAGCTCAGGGAAAATCGAAACTATAGGGATATGGCGAAATTTGGATTTATTTTCCCAATCAGGATGGCGTTCCAGCATGGCTTCATTATCCCGATCCAGGCCACTACTACACCAGTCTGCAAGGGTTATAATTCCTTGTTGATCCGTTGAGGGCCTGTGGTGGTAGGATGCCAAATTTACCAAATCATCTGATGGAGTGGATAAACCCGCATCAACAAATTTTCCGCGATTTTGCTCCAGTAACCAGTATGTCCATATCACATGCTGATGAGAATACCATCCGCCCTGTGTTAACCGGCATATTTGTCCTGCCAATTGCTTTGCCTGGGGTGACAAATAAGTGGATTGCGAATAATCTCCTTGCTCAGCCCGTTGGCCAAACTTACCAATATCGTGAAGCAATCCGGCTAATGCATAAATCAATGGATTCATAGCCATATTCGTTTTCCTTACTTCATGGTTTCCTTTTCCTTTATTTTCCTTACCACTCCAAATCCATGGCTGGCGCCTTTGCCCAGCCCAATGTATTCTGGTAAGTACACGTTCGTTGAAAAGCTTGCATCAAAACCCATCAGGTGGGCATCTTTGTACTTAAGCTTTTTCGTTGCCTTCAGCTCATGAATCCGCACCTTGATCTCTTGCTCCACATGCCAATCTATGCCCTTGGCAAAGGAAAGTATATTGCCCACCAACACCTTCTCCAGCATGGCCAGCCTGTCTATCTCGGAGCTTAAGGCTTTATAGGTTTCATAATTCTTTTCATTTAACGCCAGCCACCGGCTTATCGTATATGCATACGTATTGTTCCACACATTCATGGTAATATTGCCCAGGCTCAGCTTGTCAATCACAAGATCATATTTTTCATCTCTCACATAAATCGTCCACGATTTTTTATGAAATAGCTTATGAATTTCATCCACGCCATCGCCCAAGCACAGGATAGCCGGCTTATGATGAATAGATTTATATTGAATAAGCGGATAACGATATAAGTAAGCATCATCGCCAACATGCTGGTGAAATAAGATATGCTCTTTGCCTACCTTTTCGATGACCGCCCCACGGAAGGCAGGCGTCTGCCAGGCGGGTAAATTGTTTTCAAAACGAATGAGCAGGGTGCGCAGCCTTTTCATAGCTTAACCTTGTTTTGCTGGATGGAATAGAGAAATATGACTTTGAAAAAATATCCGAAGAGGGGAAAACCGTGCAGGAATAAATAGGTTTCATATTAGTAGTAACAAACCTATGTTAAAGATGAGAAAAATATTTGACAAGTTACTACCCTGATTGGCTTATCTATCAGCAAAAATGCAAAAAGAATACATGTGCCTCAGGGCTCTTGACTTTTTGAGAAATTTTTTTATGAACAGGCAGGTCAACTGATTTTTAGCACAAAAAACCCTTGTCACCAAAATTTGACAAGGGCAGAACCGGATTCAACTTGGGAAGCATGCTCATAACTCCACAACCACGGCCGACTGGGGAGCGCCTAATTGATGCAATGCCGCCTTAATATCCTGCACCATTTGATCGGGACCGCATACGTAAAATTGCTGATTAAAATTTGTGATCCTTCGTTTGAGATAATCTGCATCAATTTTTCCAAAATCATATCCCGGCACTTGTTCCTGTGTTAAGGTATTGATGAACCGATCGCCCAAGATGTGGCGAAATTCATCTTCAAGGATAATATCGGCTTTGGTTTTATTGGAAAACAACAGCATGTTCTGACCTAATTTCCCATCGGCATGCAATTGCCTGAGTATAGCTATAAATGGCGTAACGCCGGCTCCACCAGCAATAAATACTCCTTCGCCTTTGTATTGTATGGCCCCCCACACATCGTGAATGATAAGCTCATCACCGGGCTGTAAGGTATCCAGCTGATGCGTGACTCCCGGATGATCATGATAACTTTTGATGGTAAATTCTAAAAAATCCCAACTGTTTAAACTTGTAAATGTAAAAGGCCGGCGTTCCTGTTCCCATCCAGGTTTGCGGATGGCCACCTCGGTGGCCTGGCCCGGAATAAACTGATAGCCTGCAGGTTTTTCTACGCGATAATGTTTTACATTGTGTGTTACACGCTGAATAGACAGAATTTTGACGATATGTTCTTCCATGATGCTTAATTTTGAATGATAAAGTTAACAATGATCAGGTTATAGATCAACAGCTTATCGGCTGAATAGTTCAATTCATAAATGCAAGAGCATATCATGGCTGAAAAGGTTACAATGATCAACGGGAAATTGCAGGTGCCCGACGAACCTATTATCCCCTATATTGAAGGAGATGGCATTGGACCCGATATCTGGAAAGCAACGGTGCGGGTGATCAATGCAGCAGTAGAGAAAGCATATCGTGGGAAAAGAAAAATTCACTGGAAAGAAATCCTGGCAGGAGAAAAAGCATATCATGCAACCGGCGAATGGCTTCCCCAGCAAACGATTGATGCCTGCAAAGCACATATCATTGCCATAAAAGGCCCGCTCACTACACCCGTGGGAGAAGGGTTTCGTTCATTAAACGTGACGCTTAGGCAAGAACTCGATTTATATGCTTGTGTACGTCCGGTGAAATGGTATCCCAACGTGCCCTCGCCATTGCTGCATCCGGAAAAAGTGAACATGGTGATTTTCCGCGAGAATACAGAAGATGTATATGCAGGAATTGAATTTGCCACAGGTACGGCAGATGCCAGGGCTTTGAAAGAATTCCTTGAAACCACTTTGCAGGTAGATTTCTTACCCGATGATACAGCATTCGGCATCAAAATCATTTCCCAAAATCGTTCGAAACGACTGGTGCGTGCCGCCATTCGGTATGCCCTTCAGCATCGCCTGCCTTCTGTTACCCTCGTGCATAAGGGCAATATCATGAAGTTCACCGAAGGCGCATTCAGGCAATGGGGATATGAAGTGGCCGAACAAGAGTTTGGTGAACAAACTTTTACCTGGCTGCAATGGGAGCGTATCCGCAAGGCACAACATCATGAAGCAGCCGATCAGGCTTTAAAAATAGCCATGGCTCAGGGTAAGGTGCTGGTGAAAGATATCATTGCCGACAATTTCCTGCAACAGCTTTTGCTTAACCCACAGGATTTTTCTGTGATTGCTACCATGAATTTGAATGGTGATTATATCAGCGACGCCGCAGCTGCTGCCGTAGGGGGCATTGGCATTGCACCCGGTGCCAATATCAATTATGAAACCGGACATGCTGTATTTGAAGCCACCCATGGTACGGCCCCGCAATTTGCCAACACCGATAGCATGAATCCCTCCTCCTTAATCCTGAGCGCCGTGATGATGCTGGAATATATGGGCTGGAACGAAGCTGCACGTGCCATCGTGAGAGGATTATCTATGGCTATCATGCGGAAGAAAGTGACCATTGATTTTTACCGGCAAATGTCTGATGCTACGTTGGTACATACCAGTGAATTCGCCACCGAAATCATTCGCCATCTTGACGATACAAGGGGTGGTAGCATATTTTAACATGAAAGACCATTTGACATCAACCATTTGCCACTTCTTATTTTGTTTAAACCCCCAAGGGAAAGGCAGTGCCTATCAACAAAAATCTGCGTATGAAAATACCAAAGCATAAGCCCATGCGGGGATCTGCCTCAAAACGATGGATCCTGGCCGGTTTGATGCTCACGATGTCGCTTGCCGCAATGGATACCACCATTGTATCCACTGCCATACCCGAGATTGTGGCGGAATTAGGCGGGTTCTCAGCCTTTAGCTGGGTGTTTTCCATATATCTGCTGGCACAAACAGTTACTATTCCCATTTATGGCAAATTGGCCGACATGAAAGGGCGAAAGCCCATATTGCTGCTGGGCATTGGCTTGTTTCTGGTGGGTTCTGCTGCGTCGGGACTGGCCTGGAATATGCTGGCCTTGATTGTGTTTCGCGGTTTGCAAGGATTGGGCGCGGGTTCCATCATGGCTACCGTGAATACTTTGGCGGCCGACTTGTATGAAATACGCGAACGGGCCCGCATTCAAGGCTGGCTGTCGAGCGTATGGGGCATTGCCGCCATCACCGGGCCGGCCATAGGCGGGGCTTTGGTGGAATATGTGTCGTGGCGATGGATTTTTTTCATTAACCTGCCTATCGGCTTGCTGGCCTTTTGGCTGTTCATCGTGTTTTTGCACGAACAAACCAAAAGCTCAGCACAGCAGATCGACGTGTGGGGAGCTATGCTTATTTTCTGCAGCGCAGCCTTGTGGATCGTTGCCTTGTTAGAAAGCGGACAGGCATGGCCCTGGGTTTCAGTTCCGGGCATTGGCCTTCCCGTGTTGGCCCTGGTGTTGATGATACTCATCTATTGGATTGAACAAAGGGTGGCAGAGCCGATGATGCCTGTATGGGTGTGGCGGCAACGCATCCTGGCTGGTGCTAACCTGAGCATGATTTTGATGGGGGCTATCATGATGGGGCCAAGCATGTTTTTGCCCCTGTTTGTACAGTCGGGCCTGGCAGGCAGTGCTATGCTTGCCGGCTTCATCCTGGCAAGTTCCAGCATCGGCTGGCCCATTGCCTCAGCTTATTCCGGACATCTGTACCTATCCATAGGCTTTCGGAATACAGCCCTCATCGGCGCTTTGCTGATATGTTGTGCCGCCGTGATTTTTTTATGCCTGCCCATGCCTATGCCGGTATGGAGTTTATTTGCCGATCAAATATTGCTCGGAGCAGGTTTTGGCCTGCTCTCCACACCCTTGCTGGTGGGCGTGCAGGCTATGGTACCCTGGCAACAACGGGGCGTGGTCACAGGGAACAATATTTTTTCCCGCTACTTCGGACAAAGCATTGGCGCTGCCCTGATGGGCGGCATATTCAACGCCAGCTTTCGCCATCATTTATCCGAACATGCCGCTGCATGGCCTGCAGCTTCCGGCCAAACCGTGGACAATCTTTTGCATCAAATTATGGAGGAACATTTGCCCACTGCAATGTTGCATAGCCTGCGCCAAAGCCTGCATGCCGCTACCTTCAGCGTGTATGGCGCCATGGCCATTGCCGCCTTTTTCACCATCCTGATCCTGTGCTTGATTCCCGCTCATTTCCCCATTCTCACAGAAGATGTTTCTTCTCCGGAAAAAACAACAGCTTAGCTTGTTTTCCGGCTGATGGCATGAAACCAGGAAGATAAAGCCGGATAGCGAAGCCGGAAATGTTCCGGCTGAAAACGACCTGCATCCTGAAAAAGCAGGCCCATGAAAAATAAATCTATACTCAAATTCACGCGATCGTCGGTACACAATGTTTCCCATGCCTGCATCATCTCCCGGCTCCAGTGAATATCATCCACCACGATACAAGAACCTTCGTGCAAAAAAGGTAAAAAAGCCCGCACATAAGCTATGGTGCTTTCATAGCGATGATCCCCATCTACAAACAATAAAAAGGGTGACCTGAGATGAGAAAGGATGTGGGGAATGGCTTCGCTAAAGGTGGCATGCAGAAGTTGAATATGATCCAGGCCCAGTTGGTGAAAATGTTGCTGGGCTTGTTGAGCAATAGCCCCGGCACCTTCCACGGTGATGATAGATGCCTGTGGAGCCGCCTTGGCCAGATAAGCCGTAGTGAGGCCTAATGAAGTGCCAAGCTCCACTACCATGGCCGGCTTCAGCGTGCGACATAACTGAAATAACATCCATGCCAATACAGGAGGCTTAGCTGCACGACGGGCTATTGAGCTTACGGTTTCCTGCCTCACCCTACCCGGCCTTTGATGCTGATGGGCTTGTGAACCTGCTCCATAATCCTGCATCCAGATGCTGCGGTGATCGCGCAATAGCCGGGCACGCAACTGCTCAATGGGTAAACATATAGGATCTGGCTGCGGATGCCGGAATACCTGTTCAATGAGTGCATACACACGGGGAGAATGCACCTGGTAGCGCGACTGGGCTCGTAACGCATGCATCAGATATTGTATGTAAAACCGCATGGACAAGAAGGCGTGCATTTACCGGCAGGCAATTTGTGATTTTTCCGGCAAATGTATGGGGAGTTTGTTTATAATCCCTTGATGTCGTTTGGTTAGAAATATAGCCTGCCTTGCTTGTGCATGCCCTCTGATGAGGATGAACGAATGCAAAACTTAATCGTTAAAGAATCTTATTCAAGGCGTCCACATAAGCCCGAATGGTGGCTGCTACAATATCTGTGGAATAGCCATATCCATAGCAAGTCTTGCCTTTATAAGCAACGGTCATATTCACCTTGCTCACATCTTCACTTCCTCCGTGGATGGCCTGAATGCTGAGTTCTTCGATATCCACATGATCGCTGATGATTTGTTCAATGGCTTTTACGGCAGCATCCACCGGGCCATTACCGGTTGCTGTTGCTGTTTTTTCTGCTCCTCGTACCCGCAATTTTACAGTGGCCATAGGTTGAACGGGTTCCCCGCACATCACCTGCAACAATTCAATATGCAAGGCATTTTCCTGATAATGTTCGTTTACATTGTGCCCCATCAGCCATTGCAAATCCTGATCATCTACTTCCTTCTTGCGATCGGCTAATTCCAGAAAACGCTGATAGACTTCGTCCAGATTCAGTTTATCTATTTGATAACCTAATCGTTCCAGGCGATGCTTCAGGGCATGGCGGCCGCTTCTGGCGGTGAGAATGATGGCATTAGACGGAATCCCCACATCTTCCGGGTTGATAATCTCATAATTTTCCCGATGTTTCAATACGCCATCCTGGTGGATACCTGAACTGTGTGCAAAGGCATTACGCCCCACTATGGCTTTGTTAGGCTGCACGGGCATTCGCATCATCTTCGACACCATGTTGCTGATGGCATAAAATTTTTTGGTTTGAATCTGGGTAAACAGCCCTAATGTCTGTTGATGGGTTTTAAGAATCATCACCACTTCTTCCATGGAGGTGTTGCCAGCCCGTTCGCCCACGCCGTTGATGGTGCATTCCACCTGGCGTGCTCCTGCCTGCAAGCCCGCGATGGAATTAGCTGTGGCTAATCCCAGATCATCGTGGCAATGCACGGAAATAATGGCCTTATCAATGTTTGATACATGCTCTTTCAGATAGCGAATCTTTGCGGCATATTGTTCGGGCAAGCAATATCCATTGGTGTCGGGAATATTCACTACTGTAGCCCCTGCAGCAATGACGGCTTCAATCATTTGAGCCAGATACTCTACATCGGCACGACCTGCATCTTCGGCATAAAACTCCACATCATCCACAAAACGACGGGCATATTTTACGGCTTCCACGGCGCGCTGCAACACTTCTTCGCGTGTGCTGTTGAATTTATACCGGATATGAATATCCGATGCGCCAATGCCGGTGTGAATGCGTGCGCGGCGAGCAAATCGCAAAGCTTCCGCAGCCGCATCAATATCCTTGGTATTGGCCCGGGTTAAGGCGCAGATGACGGGCTCCCGCACTGCCTTGGAAATCTCTACCACACTTTGAAAATCACCCGGACTGGAAATAGGAAAACCGGCTTCAATGATATCTACGCCCAAGGCTTCCAGCTCCTTGGCTATTTCAATTTTTTCGGGTGTGGTGAGCTGGCATCCCGGCACTTGTTCTCCATCGCGCAGGGTGGTATCAAATACATACACACGATTTGGTTCGTTCATAGCTCATCAGTTTATCAGGAATACCATCGTAAAATCAGGCATGGACAAGCTGTTGGATAACTTGCTGTCCCATACCGTCCGTGCCCACGATCATGTTATTTTCGGTGTGTTTATCGGCAATATCCAGGGTGCGATAACCTTTTCGCAATACTTGCTCAACGGCTCTCCACACAGCATCGGCTTCTTCCTGCAGCTGAAAACCCACTTGCAACATCAGGGCTGCAGAAAGGATGGAAGCCAGCGGATTGGCAACGCCTTTTCCCGCAATATCGGGAGCCGAGCCATGAATGGGTTCGTAAAGGCCTGTGCCATCGCCCAAAGAAGCGGAAGCCAGCATGCCCATGGATCCTGCAATCTGCGAAGCCTCATCGGTAAGGATATCGCCGAAAAGATTGGAAGTAAGGATTACATCAAATTGCCGCGGATCACGGATGAGCTGCATGGCAGCATTGTCCACAAACATATGGGTACATTGCACATCCGGATAAGCTGCAGCAATGCGTTGTACTGTGGATCGCCAGAGCCGGGATGATTCCAAAACATTAGCCTTATCTACAGAACACAATTTTTTCCGACGTTGCCGTGCCGTTTCAAATGCTTTATGGGCAATGCGTTCCACCTCATAAGCATGATAAATCATCAAATCCGAGGCCCAGCTGTTGTCGTCAGCTCTTTTCTTTTCCCCGAAATACACATCCCCGGTTAATTCCCGGAAAAATAAAATATCGGCTCCCTGCAGCACTTCCGGCTTGATGCTGGAAGCGGCTAATAATTCATCAAATAATTTAATGGGACGAAGATTGGCGTATAAACCCAGTTCCTTACGAATGCGCAACAGCCCTTGTTCGGGCCTTACTTTTAGCTGCGGATCCTGATCATATTTGGGATGGCCAATGGCCCCGAATAAAATGGCATCACTTTGCCGGGCTTTTTCCAGCGTTTCATCGGGCAAAGGATTGCCTGTAGCCTCTATGGCTGCATGCCCCATCAGGGCTTCATCAAACTCGAACGTGTGCCCAAATTTTTCCGCAACAGCCTCTAATACCCTTCTTCCCCAACGTGTAACCTCGGGCCCGATTCCATCACCCGGAATCACCAAAATCTTTTTCTGTAATGTTTCTGCTCTTGGCATATTATGCTTATCGTCAATCATCCAATACGTTAAATAAGCTTTTGCTCAACCAGCAAACCTTTTATCCTGTTGGGTTTCAAAATCCCGAATGGCTTGCTCCAGGCTCAACAGATAATCAATATCATCATAGCCATTAATCAAACATTCTTTTTTATAAGGATTGATGTCAAAATATTCGCCTGCTGATGTGCCTTGCAAGCCAATCCATTGTTTAGGCAAATCCACTTCCACTAAGGTCTTCGGTTCTTTTGCAATGGTTTGAAACAGCTTTTGCAGAAAGTTTTCAGAAACTTGTACGGGCAACAGAAAATTATTCAGGGCATTGTTTTTAAAGATGTCGGCAAAAAAACTGCTTACCACCACCTGAAAGCCATAATCTACCAGGGCCCAGGCTGCATGCTCGCGCGAGGAGCCACAACCAAAATTTTTGCCTGCAATCAATATG
>JADGHY010000061.1 GCA_019683625.1 Thermoflavifilum sp.
ACCTAAAACATAACCTTTATGGAACAACAAACAAAAATTCAGGTTGAAAACGGCAAACTGGATCTGCACATCCACAGAATATTTCAGTTGCCAGCAGAGCTTCTGTTTAAAGCTTACGTTGAAGCTCAGCTAATCGAACAATGGATGGGCACAAAAGTGCTGAAATGGGATTGCAGAAAACATGGTGCCTATCAGATGCAAACCCTGGATCAAAAAGGCAATATTGCCTTCCAGGCACATGGCGTGATTCACGAGTTGATTCCTCAACAGAAAATTGTGCGCACTTTTGAAATGGAAAACACACCCTTTGGCGTGCAATTGGAAATCTACACCTTTAAGTCGATTAGCCCCTCAGCCAGTGAACTGAACATGCATGTGATCTATGAATCCGTTGAACAAAGAGATCAGGTATTGAAATTGCCTTTTGCCTACGGCATCAACATGGCCCATGACCGGATTCAGAAATTGATGCTTCAGGGATAACATATTCTCAAATGAATGTTTGATGTGAAACCATCCTTATTTCTTCAATCAAATATTTTTAATCATGCATCCAGAAGTAGATAAATATATCGAACAGGCCGGGAAATGGCAGGCAGAATTGCGCATGCTGAGGAATATAGCCTTAGCCTGTGCTTTAGCAGAAGAAATCAAGTGGGGATGCCCCTGCTACACCTATCAGCATAAAAACATTGTACTCATCCACACCTTTAAAGCTTATTGTGCATTATTATTTTTCAAAGGAGCCTTGTTAGCAGATCCTCATCATGTGCTTATCCAGCAAACACCCAATGTGCAGGCTGCACGGCAAATGAGATTTACAGGCACAGCCGATATTCAACAGCAGGAATCAACCATCAAACAATATATCTATGAAGCTATTGAGATAGAAAAAGCCGGGTTGCGAGTGCCCCTGAAAAAAACAGAAGCCTATCCTGTCCCCGAAGAGTTTCAACAAAAGCTGGATAATCATGCTGGTTTGCGCAAAGCTTTCCAGTCCCTCACACCAGGCCGCCAACGAGCTTATCTGTTTTATTTTGCACAAGCTAAACAACCGAAAACAAGGTTAAAAAGAATTGAAGCTTGTATTCCGAAAATCTTAAAAGGAGAAGGACTATATGATTAAGCACTAAAAAACCTGCACACAAGCAAATGCATGACTTCATGCTATCTACCAAACTAAAATCTCATTTGTTTATGCTACCTGCACAGCCGGTTTAGGCTGATGGATTTTTAAATCAATAAACCGTGCAACAGGCCCCACTAAAAACAAGGCGTAGAAAGGCGCATAAATGAAGCTGTTCAGCCTCAGGAAAAACTCTACCAAGGCTATCAACACAGCAACCCATATACGCCCTTTGCGGCTGGAAACCGTTGTGGCAGGATCAGTAATCATAAAAAAGATAAACAACTGATACATGGGTCCCGTGAGCGGTGCTACTTCTGCCCAAAAACTGTCTCCTGCAATGAAACTTCTCACATAAGCCAGAATCACAAAACTCACCACATAAGCTATGGTAACATGCAAGCGTTTTGCCCTATTCACAATCACCAACCCTAAGGCCCAGATAACGGCCATCGCCAAAAAATTGCTGCCCCATTGAATGCTCAAACCCGCTACATCCATCGGCGCCATAAACAACATCCACGATACGCCAAAATTGGAAGGATTCCAGATATGCCTGCCCCGATAACGAAAAACATATTTTGACATGATCGACAACAAGGAAGTAATCACATAAGGCCATACCATGGTGGAACGAATCAAAATACCCACACTGATGCCGCTGATGTAAGCACTGGCGAGGTTTTTCCGGACACCCAGCACCAAGCGGGATAATATCCATTCGCTGCACATAGCTGTGCAAACAGCAACAATTAGATTCACATAACTGTCGAGGATACCAAAGCTCAGCTGACCAATTAGTAGCAACAACGTAATGAAAGCAGGAGGTACATATTGAAAATGGCGTTTCAGCAATGCTGCAACTGCCCTTAAAAATGGCATTTTAGCGATAATGATGTTCCCTTCTACAGCTTTAGTTTGGCTCTCGAATAACATGCAGTCTATCGATTTGCGGGTGAACAATATTGGTAATTTTTCCGGAAGGCCATTTGATGATGACCCGATCCACCTCGGTGCTGTTCCCTAGGCCAAAATGCAGCCTATGGCTGTTTTGGGAAGAAAAACCTATTCCATCTGTTACCACCTGTACCTGCTTTTTGCCATCCCATTCCACCAACACTTCTGCGCCGGCCGCATCGGCGTTGCTGATGGTGCCTCTTAAATCAAATTCAATCCAATGATGATGCGATTGTAAGTCATTTTTCAGAATCAGCGGAATATTATGCTGATTAGCAACAATCACATCCAGCACGCCTCTGTTCCACAGATCGGCCATGGCCACGGCACGCCCGTCGTAGGTAATATCGGGCATAATCTTATCCGATATATCTTCAAAGGTTCCATCTCCTTTGTTTAACCATACTTTATCATGTTCGTAGCCCGATTGGCTTTTACCTTTCATATCAGGCCAGTTGCGTGCATCCTCAATAATCGCTTTATTTCCGCTGGTAATCTTAGCATAATCATACCAATAAGAAGTACCTTTTTTAGCCGAAATAAAACCATTGGCTACATATAAATCCTGATAGCCATCATTGTTTAAATCACCAAACTGAGCACCATAGCTCCATCCGGCATTATCAATACCCGCCAGTTTAGCGAGATTCACATAATGCGGATAGCCGCCGGATGAGGTGATTTCCTCAGGCTGCCAGTAATTATTATCCTGCAATAAAATACCATTTTCAGTAATAGTAGTGTTATAAATACCTATCTTCCCCTGATTTAAAATATCCCCAAAACTCACACACATGCCACTCTTGGGAATATTGCCAATGCCGGCTTGCCTACCCACTTCAATGAAACGTCTGCCATGATCATTGATATACAACTCATTCACGTTGTAATCATCTGCAATAAAAAGATCGGGATAGCCATCTCCGTTGAGATCAGCAGCTCCGGCACCCAGTACCCATCTGGTAGAGTTCAAGCCATATTGTTCGGTTACATCTTTAAACTTGCCGTTGCCCATATTTTCGAGCAAATATTTTCTGCCTCCATTATTGGCGTAGCGAAAACTTTCAGGCATCACTTTAGTTGTGGAAGTATGAAAAAGATTTAATTTTTCACTATAATATCCTCCGATAAATAAATCCAGCAGACCATCATTATTGAAATCAAACCAGATGGCACAATTGGCATTCACCCACTGAGGCAGCCCGCTGCTATCGGTTACGTTAATAAAGCGTTTGCCATGATCATTGTGAAATAATTCGGGCTTACCCCATTTGTAAATCAACACATCCGGATAGCCATCATTATCATAATCCCCCCATACCGCACCCATGCTCACCCCAGTTGCCGTATCATTTACATTGGCTAAACCCACCTGTGCGGCTATATTTTCAAATTTCCCGTTGTGCAAATTGCGATATAATGCATTCTGGCTTCCCTGACGGCTGTTGGTAAAATATAAATCATCCCATCCGTCCTGATCAAAATCCACTACAGAAACTGAAGCACCCATAGAGGCTATCTGGGGTTCAATATGCTTTAATTGGGGATCAAGCTCGGGTGCAAGATGATGAAAATCAATCCCTGCTTGCTGATTCACGGGTTCCAGATAAAACCCGAATTTCTGCAAGGCTACCTGTTTTTGAAAAATCATTTTTTCACTATGCAATGCATTTTTTCTGGAAGAAAAAGCCGTGAATACCAACAGGGAACCGAAAATGACCACTGTGATCAGCCAGGGTATTTTTTTAACTTCCTGCATGCATGTTGTTTTTCAGATAAAACCAAATTTACCATTTTTTTATCCCCTAAGCATGATTCGTTTATCGCGTAACAATTTAGGTTAAACATCATGAGCAACATTTTCATGCATAGGGTGAAAAGAATCGTGGTGGAAGAATCCACCACGCCGTCTGATATTTATCCTTTTACCCAATTAAACATTTTTGCAGATTTAAAAATGCCGAAGGTATCCTTCAAAAGCCATCTGATGGCCTTCTTCCACATAAGCCTCTCGTTCGGCAGGCGCCCAGGTATGCAGGCCATCCACATAGCGATTGTACATGCAAAAGGCAGCCGCAATGAGTACGGTGTCATGAATCTCCAGATCAGTAGCCCCAGCTTTGCGGGCTGCCTGAATGGCTGCCTCGGTTACACACTTGCCTCCTTTTTGTACCTGACCTGCTATCACCAACAAGGCTTTCATTTTATCGGATAACCGATCCGATGCAGGACCTTTTTCAATTTCATCGATCATATCCACACCTTGATGAGCATGTGCACAGGTAGCTGCTCCATGAGAGGTATGGCAAAAATGGCAATTGTTTAAATAGGAAACATAAGAGGCAATCCATTCTCTTTCCAGTGGTGTGAGACCTTCATTCCTGCGCAAGAGCACTTCGGCAAGCTCACATAAGGGACGTGCCGTTTCCTGACGATAATTTAATAACCCCACAATGCCCGGAAGTTGCGGGTTTTTAAGCGAAATATAGCACGACATTGTTTTTCGTTTTTTAAGATGAGAAAATGATTTATACGGTTTGTTGCATGCGTTGTCCTTTATTTTTGCGCAAATAACCTTCTGCGGCCATGCGTTTGCCTTCTTCTGCATAAAGCCGTCGATCGGCCGGTGCCCAGGTATGCAGGCCATCCACATAGCGGTTGAACATACAAAAGGCAGCCGCAATAAGCACCGTGTCATGAATCTCCAGATCGCTGGCTCCTGCCTGCCTGGCCGCTTCAATGGCTTCGGCAGTAACATGCTTGCCTCCTTTTTGTACCTGTGCCGCTATCACCAGCAAGGCTTTCATTTTATCGGACAATAATTCCGATGCAGGGCCTTTTTCAATTTCATCAATCATATCCACATCCTGCTGAGCATGTGCACAGGTTACAGCTCCATGTATGGTGTGGCAAAAATGGCAACCATTTAAATAGGAAACATAAGAGGCAATCCACTCTCTTTCCATGCGGCTTATGCCCTCATCAGTCTGCAACAATGCTTCTGCAATATGTGAAAGCGGGGGCGCTGTTTCAGGCCTAAAGCGCATCGGCCCCCAAATGCCAGGCAACTGAGGCTCTGGTAAATGAATATAGCAAGCCATAATAGCTTTTTTATGGGTAAAGAAATGAATACAATAATGCAATAGAGACTGGCTCATCAAAGCGATGTGTACATCTGTAAGCCAGTATACAGATTTTCTTGGGCTAAATAGCTGTTCAACACCTACTGACCCTGCTTATCTCAGGCAGCATAATACCTTTATACCCATATCAACCCTGCTGCTTGAACGAAACAAGCATGATGTTTTCTTCATGATGCTTCCTTAAAAACAAAAGGGTTCAGCATGTGTTTTCAGCAAACGTGAAGAAGGGACTTGGGAGGAGGCGTAAGATGGTCGAGTACAGGAGCTATGGTGACAGGAGAAGGTTCAGCAAAATGAATAAAAGCTTCTGCGGGATTGCAAAGATGTGCGCTGCTGAAATCAGATAAATATTCTTTGAAAAAAGACTTATACAGATCCTGATGATTGTTGCTGTTGGTGGTGTTGCCAAAACTAAAGCGCATGAAATCATGAAACCACTCATTCAGGGTCATCCGTTCCCGGTCTTTCACGCACTTCACATACAGCGTATCATGGTAAAGATGTTTGCTCACCGCCCGATACCAAATGCCATCCATTTGCACACTACCTTCCGCCTTTTCTTCATTGGTTTCCTGAGGCAGATAAGGTAAATAGACCGGTATTTTTAATATGGCTATTTCTGCATTGTTGCCAGGATACACATCATCCATGGCCGAAAAGCTATGCTGATAAAGCATCCACTCATATACAAAATAATACCCTGCCGCATAGAAGGCAAACAGGCAAAGGAGTATTATGGTAGTGAGTTTATGCACGTAGGAAAATTACGTTATTTATGGGAAATGATAAAAACTTTTTTCTCTTTTCCTACACCCGTGATTGTCAATGATTTCCATAGTGGTGGCAGGCGTGTGGGAAGTTGTTCAATACCCTGTTCGGTGATCTGCAATCCGGCAAATCCATTTAAGACGGCCTGTAAAATGCCCCCAGCACCGGTTGCAAAGTAGGGGTTTGTGCCCCCTGCTGTTTCGGCCAACACGCCAAAGGGAGGCAATTCATTGGGCACATACCCCCGTTTGAACAGTGCATAAGCTTTTTCCGGATAGCCCAGTCGCTCATACAGTAAACTCAACATCGCATAGCTCATGGCTGGTCCCTGCCCGATGCGGGGTTCATAATATTCCAGATCTTTTCGGATCTGTTGGGTGTCGGCCACCAAGCCCAGAGGATACGCCAATAAATTTACATCGGCTTGTTTAATGGGCTCACCATGATAGGTAGCGTGTTCACGAATCACACCATCTGGAAAATGCAGGATCACGATATGATCGGCAACCTCCTGCCAGTTAGCATCGGGCTGCACGTGCAGGATTTGTGCGGCACGGATAGCATCGCGTAAATTGATGATGGCTGCCCCATTGGTAAACGCATCATCATCCACATTTTCTGCCCATTCATCTGCGGCTACTACATTGCGGATATGATATCCATCTTTTTCTTTGCTTACCCTCGACACCCAGAAATCGGCCGTTGCTTTTAACACGGGATAGGCTTCATTTCGCAGCCAGGCCGTATCGTGTGTGACACAGAAATATTGCCATACGGCAAGGGCCACACATGCGGTGATATGATGTTCAAACGGGCCGGAAAGTGCCCATACAGGCGTCTCTTCCTCTCCGCTGGCTGCCGATTCCCAGGGGTACATGGCACCCCGATAACCATGTGCATAAGCATTTTCCATGGCCTGTGGCAACCGATGAATCCGATATTCGATTAACGAACGGGCTATCTCGGGATGCAGCTGCAGCAGAACCGGATACATCCACAGATCAGCATCCCAGAATACATGTCCGTTATACCCTAAACCGGATAAACCCATGGGGGAAAGGCTGTATCCCGATCCTGCCCGGGCAAATGCATAAAGATGATAGAGCATGCTATGGATATCGCGTTGGGTGGAGTCATCTCCTTCAATCCGGATATCACTTTGCCAAAGCCTTTTCCAGGCACTATCATGCTGGGCAATAAGCTGTTGGCTGGTTTGCAGGGCTTCAAAAATCACCAGGCGTTCTGCTTCATTTGCCGGATCAGCACTCTGTGCGCTGCTTATGGTGGCGCCTGCAATGGAAAACTGATAATGTTCACCCGGCTTCAGGCTTCGTGTGAATCGCATCAGATGACGATTATTATCCCACATTTCGTGGGTCACCAGAGGCTGTCTGTTACCCGATTCATCAAAAATAAAACTGGTAGCCGCTGCTACAGATAATTTGCCGGTAGGACTGGATGCCGTGGAAAACAACAAGTGTAGAGGCCCATGCGGACTGGCAATGTCTTCATAATACTCGTGTACATCCCGCAACATATCGGGTGCTTCAATCACAGTGGCAGCAGAAATGGTAATAGGTTGCAAGGCTTCTATATCCACCGTAATCAACGCATTGTAAGGCAACTGGCGCAAGGCACGCCATGCACAACTCACATGTGCCAGATTGCCCTGGTTGAAATAAGAAGTGAACACGGCACGGTGCATATCGAGCTCCTGCCGGAAATGAGAAACATGTTGTGCATCCACAGGCTGACCATTGATAGATAATTCCACATTAGCAAAACTAAAAGTGCGCAACAAATTGCTTACCCGCCCACGACCATATTGATCATAAGCTCCATTCAACACGATCTCTTTCACCCGCAAAGGATCGGGAGCAGATACTATTCCCAATACTCCATTGGCTACGGTGACGCCATAATAATGAAGCGGATCAGGATGTTGAGCGGTGAGCCGCCAAATATCTATCTGAGATTGCTGAGCTGCAGCAGGATATGAACAAATGAGATACAAACAAGCACAGATGAGCCCTATGTTTTTCATACTACAAATTTATTTTCTTGTTAAAGGATGAACTTTAAAAAACAAGATCCGATCATTATATCGCGACACCATGATGAGCGAATCTGAAGCCCTGTGAATAGTTTTTACATCCCTCACTTCTCCCGATACATAAAATCCGGTTTGCCAGGGCCATTCCGGCGTAAAATGGCCTTTGCCGTCACCCAGCAACAGCAGCCCATCGTTGGCATCGTATCGTCCCTCAGCAGGCAGTGTGCCATAGAAATTGCCACCTACCAGGATATCGGGATGCCCGTCCCGGTTAAAATCACCTACGTCAAACGCCTGAGCCGGCGCCACCTGTGCAGCTATAGGTAATGGAATAATGTCAAATTTTTGATTACCCACATGATGAAGCCACACGGAGTTGAACAGGTATGCTTTCCAAACCTTTGCATGATGAATAGCCGATCCAAACAGCTCATCTACGGTTTTACTGGCAAAAGCATGATAATCAGGATATTTTCGGGTGATGATAGCTGGCATCTGAGCGGCTAACTCATCTCTTCCCAGGAAAGGATAATACTTTCCATTTCTTGCATAAGCAAGAATGATATCGTTTACGCTGTTGTTATCTAAATCACCGATAAACAATTTAATGGGATATTGCCTTGAAGGACGTAATTTGGAGTTTAATCCATAGTTTCCCACAACATAATCCATTTTACCATCCCCATCGAGATCTGCCGCCACGATCCGTCGCCACCAGCCATTGGTGTATTCCAAGCCCATTTGCCGGGTTACATTCTTTAAGTGCCCGTTTCCCATATTCTGGAAAAATGTGATCGGCATCCATTCTCCAACAACAATCAAATCAGGTTTTCCATCTTCATTGAAATCTGTCCAGATCGCATCCGTTACCAAGCCAATATGTTTCAATCCCGGAGCCAGCTGATCTGTTTCATCCCTGAAATGGCCATGCCCATCGTTGACCAACAGATAAGATTGAGGTATGGTTCCATAATCCATGGCATCGGCTCTTCCACCCACAAATAGATCGGGATAGCCATCTCCATTCACATCGGCTACGGCCACACAGGATTTGTTTTCATACATAGGGGGCAATGCAGCTGTGTCCTTGATGAAATGACCATGCCCGTCATTCAGATAAACCCGATCGAGCAATGGCTTCATATGATTATAAAATTCGCCACCACCACTCACTACATACAGATCGGGATAACCATCATGATTCACATCCACAAAACAAGCATCTTCATCCATACAAGTGGAATCATCCTGAAAAGCAGGTTGAAAAGAGGGGAAGAATTGGCCATTGGGTTGCTGAATATACAGAACCCCTGGCTGAAATTTTCCCCCGCAGATATAAAAATCTTCCAGGCCGTCATTATTCACATCACCAATGGCTATTCTTGGAGCATCCGTAGAAACCATATGGGGTATCAGGGGTTGACGGGCAAAGTCTATAAAACTCTTGTCTCCCTGATGGTGAAATGTCACAGAAGACAGGCTGTCGGTAACATTGGCGAACAACCATGTTGCAGCATCCATCTGAGGAATGAGCCATGCTCCCTTATCTTTTGCCTGAGACTGATATAATGTTAATACCTGATCAGCATGTACATTTCTGAGCAACTGCATTTCTCCTCTTGGCCAGATTACCTGAACCGTAT
>JADGHY010000062.1 GCA_019683625.1 Thermoflavifilum sp.
CCACCATGGAGATAGTTTGTTTCATCAGGTGATTACCCATCCGGACAGCTATCGCCTGCAAATCTTGTACGTACAAATCAACCGCGATGCCCATAATTTTCCACATTTTCGCACTTATGCCTATCATGCCGATCCGGATGCGTATTTCTATCCGGCTTCTACGGTAAAGCTACCGCTGGCTTGCCTGGCATTGGAAAAACTCAACGAATTGCATATTCCCGGTGTGGATAAATATACCCGCATGCAGATTGACAGTGCGTATCCCTGGCAAATCCCGGAATTAACCGATAGCACTTCGGCAGATGGTTATCCTTCCATTGCACATTTCATCAAAAAAGCTTTTCTGGTGAGCGATAACGATGCATACAACCGATTGTATCAATTAGTGGGTCAGCAAGCCATTCAACAAAAACTCCATCAGAAAGGATATACTACTGCCCGCATCATTCGGCAATTTATGGGTTTAACCACAGCGCAAAATCGATATACCAACCCTATTCGTTTTCTGGATAAGCAGGGGCACGTGTTGTACGCACAGCCGGCGCTATATAATCCAGACACCATACCGCAAGGAAAGCCCATACCGATTGGCCAAGGTTATATTGACCGCGCTGGCAAACTCATTGCCGAACCGATGGACTTCAGCATGCAAAATCAAATTTCGCTGTATGATCTGGTGCACATGCTTCAAGCTATTTTATTCCCCGAGTCGGTGCCTGCCTACCAACGATTCCGGCTTACTGAAGAGGATCTTCGGTTTTTGTATCAATACCTTTCACAATTTCCGGGAGAAACAAATTATCCTAAATATGATTCATCCATTTACTACGACACCTATGTGAAATTTTTCTTTCGGGATCTTGAGCATCATCACCTGCCGCCCGGCGTACGCGTGTTTAACAAAGTGGGCTGGGCTTACGGTTTTTTAACCGATGTATCGTATGTGGCAGATTTTTCCCACAGGGTGGAATATATGCTGGCAGCCACGCTTTATGTGAATCGGGATGGCATATTGAATGATGACCGGTATGAATATGAAGAAATCGGCACACCCTTTTTGTACCAGCTTGGCCAGCTTATTTATCAATATGAATTGCATCGCCACAGGAAACATTTGCCAGACCTCAGCCGTTTTCAGGTATTGTATGAACGGCGTGACGCGCAGGACACCCGTCCCTTGATTAAGGAAGTAGACAATTAAGGAAGGCTTGCTTGAACAGCGGAAAACCATGTAAATTTGATAGCCGGAGGGCAACAGCCTATGCAATTCGATAAAATTAAAAATAAAGGACAGGCGCGCCTTTTTGAAAATGAGTATCTGGAGTTTCTCACCAAAACCCATCCGTTGGTGATTTGGGGTATGTATATTCCCGTGATAGGCTATATGCTTTATTACAGCGCTGTGCATGTGGGCATACGCCCCGCAGGGATTGCCATTGTTTTTGGGCTGGCCATGTTTTCCTGGACGTTGTTTGAGTATCTCATGCATAGGTTTGTGTTTCATTTTGTGTCTGAAAACCCGCGTGTGCAACGTTTTATTTATATCCTGCATGGAAATCATCACGAATATCCGCGGGATAAACAACGGTTGTTCATGCCTCCTGTGCCAAGCCTAATTTTAGCCTGCCTGATTTTTTCCCTGCAATATCTTGTATTGGGAAAATACGCTTTTGCATTCTTTCCCGGTTTTTTGCTGGGATATTTGATTTACGGGAGCATGCATTATGCTATCCATGCCTGGAGGCCTCCTTTTAAATTCATGAAACCCCTTTGGCGGAATCACCATCTGCATCATTACAAAGATGAACACAAAGGTTTTGGCGTGAGTACCTCGCTATGGGATCGGGTCTTCGGCACCTTCTTTGATTTGCAAAACGAAAAAGAAGATCCGGAAAAGGTGAAGCAATTGATGTTTAAATGAGCTTTCAGGTTTTCTTCAGTATTCCATCCTAATTTTTCCGAAATCCATATACCCATGCCTGTTCGAAAGAGGTCCCGGAATGGGATGACCATTGTTATGTTTTCCTGTATGCTATCCTGCACGATAGGTTTTATGCCTGCAAAAGCTCAGGTTCCCACCCGGTATGCCCTAATCCGGCATATACCGGTGGGTGGCCAGGGCTGGTGGGATTATATTGCCGTATATCCGGCGAAACATGAGCTTTATGTGAGCCATGGTGATGAGGTGGAGGTGTTGGACGAAATCACAGGCAAAAGCTTGTCGGTAATTCGGCCCCTGCATGGCGTGCATGGGATAGCCTTTGTGCCCGAATTAAAAAAAGCGTATATCAGCAATGGGCAGAGCAATGAGGTAACCGTGGTGGATATGCAAACCTATCGCATCTTGCGCAATATCCCTACGGATAAAGATCCCGATGCGATTTTGTATGAACCTTTTACCCATAGCATCATCACCTGTAATGGCCGAAGCAACAATCTTTCGGTAATTGATCCGGTACATGATCGGGTGATACACACCGTTGCCCTTGCCGGCAAGCCGGAAACCGCCGTGAGTAATCAGTCGGGCGAGTTATTTGTAAATATTGAAAACCGCAATGAAATCCAGCGGATAAACTTGCGTAGTTTTCAGGTGGATGCGAGCTGGCCTTTGCAGGGAGGAGAAGACCCCACGGGATTATCCATAGACAGGGTTCATCATCGCCTGTTTGCCGGATGTGCCAACCAAAAGCTGGTGGTAATGGATAGTGACAACGGACGGGTTGTTGCTCAGTTACCGATAGACAGGGGATGTGATGGCACGGATTATGACCCCCGCACTGAAGAAATATTCAGTTCAAACGGTGCGGGCACGCTCACAGTGATTCGCGAAAGGTATCCCGATCGGTATGAGCTCGTCCAGCGGCTGATCACACAACCTGGAGCACGCACCAGCACCATAGACACAACAGATCACCATCTCTTTTTACCGGTTGCCCGTTTTCAGCCGATGGCTCCCGGCCAGCACGGCAGGCCTGCAATTGTGCCGAATAGTTTTGACATATTGGAAGTTGCACCTGTGGCGGGAAAATAGCCTGCTGAATCATCATCAATAAATTGAGGGGCAAAGGTTAACTTTGTCCGCATGGAATCTTTGCTTTCAGAAATAGCGGCTTTACGGACATCCATCACAGAGGAATATCCTGAAACAGCAGAAGCGCTTGAAGCCTTTCGGATTAAATACCTGGGCAGCAAAGGGTTATTAAAAGCCTTGTTCAGCCGGCTGGGTACGCTGGATGTTTCGATGCGGAAAGAAGTGGGGCGACAATTAAACGAGCTAAAACAATTGGCTGAGGCACAATATGCAGCGCACAAACAACGCATTCAGCAAAGCCAGCAAACAACAGCCGATGAGGATAGGATTGCCGGAACAGATATTAGCTTGCCGGCCATGCCTTTGCCATTAGGCAGCCATCATCCGCTCAGCATCGTTCGCCGCCAGATCGTGCGCATATTTGAAAGCATTGGCTTTGCCATAGCAGAAGGGCCCGAAATTGAGGATGATTGGCATAATTTCACTTCCCTGAATATGCCGCCCGATCATCCGGCACGCGACATGCAGGATACTTTTTATCTCTCGCGTGATCCGGTGTGGGTTTTGCGCACGCATACTTCTTCGGTACAGGCGCGGGTTTTGGAATCACAGCCATTGCCTGTTCGGGTCATTTGTCCCGGACGCGTTTATCGCAATGAAACCGTTTCGGCAAGGGCAAATTGCTTTTTTCATCAGGTGGAAGGATTGTATGTAGATAAACAAGTATCCTTTGCCGATCTGAAGCAAACACTGTATTATTTTGTTGCAGAGATGTTTGGCACAGACACGCGGGTTCGTTTCCGGCCTTCCTATTTCCCCTTTACCGAGCCCAGTGCAGAGATGGATATTTCCTGCACGGTTTGCGGAGGTAAGGGTTGCGGATTGTGCAAATACACCGGCTGGGTAGAGATCCTGGGCTGTGGAATGGTGCATCCCGACTTGCTTCGCAATTTTCAGATCGATCCTGAAGCGTATATGGGATTTGCCTTTGGGATGGGTATTGAACGCATCTGCCAACTCAAATACCGGGTGAATGATTTGCGCCTGTATGCCCAGAATGATATCCGTTTCTTGCGTCAGTTTAGCTACATCCACTAATCGCGGTTGTTGAGCCGTTGAGAATCCACTTATTTTTGTTGTCTATTCTCGCAATATGTCAATTCTCGTCACAGGAGGCAGTGGGCTTTTGGGGAGCCATTTGATTGCATATCTGGTGAAACAACATCAGCCTGTGCGTGCTATCTATCGGACGCATATTCCCGTTTTACCGGAGGAGGTGCAAAAACAGGTGGAATGGGTGCGTGCTGATTTGCTGGATATACTTTCTCTGCGGGAAGCATTAACAGACATACAGCAGGTATATCACTGTGCAGGGAAAGTAAGCTTTGCCAGGAAAGCCCGTCATGAGCTTATGCAGGTGAATGTGGAAGGCACACGCCATCTGGTGGATTTGTGTATTGACAGGCAGGTAAAACGGTTGGTACATGTGAGTTCTGTAGCTGCATTGGGTAGAGCAGAAGGTGAACAGCATATTGATGATGATCATCAACCCGAGCAAGTCCGGCGTTCCGGATATGGATGGAGCAAGTATTTAGGAGAAATGGAAGCCTGGAGAGGATGGGCCGAAGGACTGGAAGTAGTGATTGTGCAGCCTACCATTATCCTTGGTCCTGCACATTGGCATACCGGCTCGCCTGCTTTGTTTAAAAAGATTTATGAAGGCTTTCCGTTTTATACCACAGGGGTAAATGGTTTTGTGGATGTACGCGATGTGGCACGCGCGATGTATTTACTTATGCAATCGCCTGTCAACGGCGAAAGATTTATTTTAAACGGCGACAATTGGTCTTATCAACGGTTATTCGCTACCATTGCCGCTTGTTTTCAACGTCCTGCCCCGCGCTATGCAGCCAGCCGTTGGATGGGTTATGTAGTTGCAGCTTACCAACAGATGAGATCTTGGTTTTCTGCTCAATATGAGCCGGTGGTTACCCGCGAAACTATTGCTACCTCTCAGTTAAAGGTCTATTATCATCCCACCAAATTCCTGCGTTTTTTCCCAGATTTTCGGTTCACCCCGCTTGAAGAAACCATTGCTTATACCTGTGCAGCGTTTTTAAGCAGCCGGCATGAGCCCATGCACGCCGTGCTTACAGGTGTTTAACCTTTTCCCATATCTCCGGGATGCGTTTTATCCAGGCTATTTCCCTGCGTTTGTAACGGGCCTCTTCCGCTGGATAACCAAAATAAGTTTGCCCTCCCTTCAATGAGCTGGGCACACCACTTTGTGCCAACACCACGGCTTCCCGACCTATGGTCAGGTCTTTGGAGATGCCTACCTGCCCCCATAGGGTCACATGATCTTCGATGATTACGGTACCTGCAATACCCACCTGTGCTGCAATCAGGCAAGCCTTTCCAATGCGCGTATCATGACCAATATGCACCAGATTATCAATTTTGGTGCCTTTCCCGATCACGGTATCACCGCTCACCCCTTTATCAATGGTGCATTGGGCACCAATCTCCACTTCATCTTCAATGATCACACGCCCACAGCTGATCATCTTCTCATATTTCCATTCCGGTGTCGTGCGTTTCTTATAATAAAAGGCATCGGCACCAATCACGGTACCGGAGTGAATGATCACCTCATCGCCAATGATGCAATGATCATAAATGGTTACATTCGGATAAATCAGGCAATTCCTGCCAATTTGCACATGTTCGCCAATAAACACCTGAGGGCCTATGCGCGTGCCTTCACCAATTTGTGCAGTATCGGCCCATAACTTTTCCGGAAAGGAAAACGGATGAAAATAGCGGACTAATTGGTTGTATGCACGGAAAGGATCTTCAACCAGGATAAGGGTTTTCCCCGCTGGGGGTGGAAATTCCTGATTGATAAGGATCACAGAAGCAGCCGATTGAAGAGCTATTTTGTAATATTTTTCATGATCCACAAAGGAAATATCTCCATTTTTCACCTGATGGAGTTCATTGATGCCAGTGGCTTGCTGTACTGCATCGCCCAACAGATTACCCTGAACAAAATCGGCTATCCATGTAACGGAAACAGGTGCTGGCAATTGCATGAAATGAACATTTACATTTGTAATAAACAGATACCAAGCATCGCAAAGGTAGCACCATTTGGGTATTCAAGGCCTGGCTTGCGTATGGAAATGTTGATATCGTTTCACATCATGTGCATAAAAAAAAGAAAAAAAATTTTATTTAGTCAAAATTATCTTTTAATATTGTGTAGGAAAATTTCCCATTCATACTTACTAACCCATTGTAATTCAAAAGAAGCTCAGCAACGCACCGCTGGGCTTTTTTATTGTGTGATGATTGCATGAATCAGAACAAATACATGCCTAAGCAACTGAGATATTTTATTTTATACAAGCCTTATCGTGTGTTATGTCAGTTTTCATCTTCTCCTGGGAAGCTTACATTAGCCGACCTGTTGCAGGTTCCGAGAGATGTATATCCGGTTGGCAGACTGGATTATGAAAGCGAAGGGCTGTTGTTGCTCACCAACGACAAACATTTGCATACACGGCTGTTGCATCCTGTCTATGCGCACTCAAGAGCATACTGGGTGCAGGTGGAAGGTGAAATTACACCAGCCGCACTGGCACCTTTGTATTCCGGAATAACGATCCGTGTTAAGCGGAAGACTTATCGTACACAGCCCCTGCCGCCAGATGCTATTCAGCTATTGACGCAACCACCTCCCGTACCCGAGCGGAATCCGCCTATCCGCTTTCGCAGGCAAATTCCTACTTCGTGGATCAGCATCAGGCTTTATGAAGGAAAATATCATCAAATCAGAAAAATGACGGCCGCTATAGGATATCCTACCTTGCGGCTGGTGCGCTATGCCATCGGTAAGCTGCAACTTGAATCGCTGTTGCCGGGACAGTACCGCGAAATTTCCTACCCACAGGCACAGCTGGCCCTGCAAGGATAAGATTTGTTTTTCCGAAAGCATATCATTAGGTTTGTTTTCCTCATCCATTCACAATACTTCGAAATCTTGTAAGCATATGTTGCGATCTATGACCGGATATGGACGTGCAGAAAAGCACGATAACGGATGGGCCGTGGTGGTGGAAATCCGCTCCCTTAATGGTAAACAGCTCGATGCCAATATCAAATTACCCGCATCTTTGAAGCCTTACGAAGCCGAAATCCGCTCCCTGTTGCAGGAACATCTGCAACGCGGCACAATAGACCTAACCATTAACCTGCAGCAATATCAATCACAAAATCCGCTGCTGTTGAATACAGCACTCGCCCGGCAATATTACCAAAGCCTGCAACAGCTGGCGGCAGACCTGCAACTGCCGGCCGACTGGCAACAACAGGTGCTTCCCGTATTGATGAAATTGCCCGATGTGGTTATTCCTACCAATGAAGTGCTTCCCGAACAGGACTGGCTTAAGGTAAAAACTGCACTCATAGAAGCTATTCAGGACCTGAATACCCATCGCACGCAAGAGGGAATGGCTATGGAACAAGCCCTTCGTGGCCATGTGCAACATATTCTTGCCTATCTTCAGGAAATCAAAAAACAGGATCCCGTGCGCAGGGAAAAACTCAAACAACGCCTCGAAGAATCGTTGCAAGAATATCTTGCCCACGAACAAATTGACCAAAATAGGCTCGAACAGGAATTGATTTATTACATTGAGAAGATGGATATCACCGAAGAAGAGATCAGGCTGGAAAATCATTGCCGGTATTTTGAGCAGATATTGGATGAACCAGAACTGGTAAAGGGGCGGAAATTGAGCTTTTTGCTTCAAGAGATGGGGCGGGAAATCAATACCACCGGTTCAAAAGCCAGTGATGCACAAATTCAGCAATGGGTGGTGCTCATGAAAGATGAGCTGGAAAAAGCCAAGGAACAGGTGATGAATGTGCTTTGATCTTTCGCTTTCCGGTAACAAACTTCCTTCATGTATCTTTACATAGCAGATTCATGGCTGTATGAAAACAAACCCGCCCTTCCTCTTGTTATTGTTATTCGTATTATGCGCCGGATGCCAGTTTTCCACTCGGCTTAACGTATTTGAACAACAAACGGCCATACCGCATGAGCGCTGGGATATGCGATTCCGTCCCGTTTTTGCGGTGAATATTACCGATACCACGGCCCTGTATGATATTTATGTGACATTGCGCCATACCAATGATTACCGGTATAGCAATTTGTGGTTGCTGATTACCACCACCTTTCCGAATGGCAAATCCATTCAGCAACGGGTGGAACTTCCCTTAGCCGATGCTACGGGCAAATGGTTTGGCAGTGGCATGGAAGACATTTTTTTCCATCGTATCTTGATTCAGCACAATGCCTATTTTAACCAGCCTGGCACGTATCGTTTTACTTTTGAGCAGGATATGCGCGACAACCCTTTATTGCACGTGTTAAATGTGGGTTTGCGCATTGAAAAAATTGGAAAGAGGCAAACGACAATACCTGCAGCGCAAAGACCTTCGCCTTCATCTGCAGTTCAACCCTAAATGTATTTTTGCTATGATGAATCAGCATATTTATGAAATGGCGGGCTATCTTTAAACAAAAAAGCACACGCTTCATCACGTATTTTTATTTTTTTCTGCTCATCTACACGTTGGCAGCCCTGATCTGGTGGGGCATCTCTCTTTTTCGGCAGAGTGCCATCATTACGGAAAGCCAGCAACGCTATTTGCGGCTGACGGTCGACAGCCTGCAACATCCTGTATTGTTTCAACAGGAAATGGCCCGCATCGCACATGAAGAGCAGATGCGGGAGTTCAAATACTGGGGGGAAGGGATTACCTTTTTGCTGGTGATCCTTATTGGCGCTGCCTACGTATATCGGGCCACCCGAAGGCAAATCCTGCTTTCGCGACAGCAAAATAATTTCATGATGGCCGTCACACACGAGCTGAAATCCCCTATTGCTGCCCTGCAACTCAATCTGGAAACTTTGCTGAAACGCAAACTGGATCCCGATAAACAGCAAAAATTGCTGGAAAGCATGATAGGGGAAACCAACCGACTCAATCATCTCTGCAACAATATGCTGTTGGCTTCGCAATTTGAAAGCAGGCAGTATCAAATGGTGAAAGAACACCTGAACCTGAGTGAATTGGTCACACAATGCGTTGCTCAGCAACAACGGCGCGTGCACACCCATCAGCTTGTCTGCCATGTGGATGATGCCGTGTGGATTAAAGGCGATATGCTTACCCTAAGCCTGGCTATTAATAACTTGATTGAAAATGCAATCAAATATTCTCCTAAAGGGAGCACCGTGGAAGTGAACTTGCACAAAGATCAGGCTATGGCCATCGTGTCGGTAGCCGATGAGGGTTCCGGCATTCCCGATGCCGAAAAAGCTAAAATCTTTGACCGTTTTTACCGAATTGGCAACGAAAACACCCGTAAAACCAAGGGCACAGGCCTGGGCCTCTACCTCACCCAGAAAATTGTGCAGGAACACCGCGGCATGATCCGGGTCTTGGACAGAAAGCCTCAGGGTAGTAT
>JADGHY010000063.1 GCA_019683625.1 Thermoflavifilum sp.
CATAAAATCAGGTTTGCATGCATCGAAGAGTATTTATTCAGCAAACTGCGTTGTCGGCCGTGGCTATTTCTCTACCTCATGTGGCGATTTTTGATCATTTTCCTTCCAGAAAAATCAGATTGGCGGTCATCGGAACAAATGGACGTGGTTTGGCACATATCAGTGCCTTATCCCATATTCCGGATGTTGAAATTGCCTACATCTGTGATGTGGAAGAGCATGCATTGGCCAAGGGAGTAAACCTGGCCGAAAAACGCATGGGCAAGCGCCCCCAGGCTATCAAAGATTTCCGCACAATTCTCGAAGATAAAGACCTGGATGCTATTACCATTGCCACACCAGACCACTGGCATGCATTGGCAACCATTTTAGCCTGTCAAGCAGGCAAACATGTGTATGTGGAAAAACCATGCGGGCATAACCCTGCCGAAGGGGAGCTGATGGTGCAGGCTGCTCAGAAATATCAACGACTTGTGCAAATGGGCAACCAGCGCAGATCCTGGCCCAATATCATAGAGGCAGTGCAACTTGTGCACGATGGGATCATCGGGAAAGTATATTTCGGTGAGGGGTGGTATGCCAATAACCGCACCTCCATCGGCTTTGGAAAAAATGCTCCCGTGCCGGCTACGCTCGACTGGGAATTGTGGCAGGGGCCCGCACCTCATGAACCCTATCGCGACAATGTGGTGCCCTACAATTGGCACTGGTTCTGGAACTGGGGTACAGGCGAAATATGCAACAACGGCACCCACGAAATTGATTGCATGCGTTGGATGTTGCAGGTAAATTATCCTACCAAAGTCACTTCGGCAGGTGGCCGCTATGCCTATCATGACGATTGGCAATGTACCGATACCCAAACCGTGGGCTATGAATTTGCCGAAGGCAAAGCTATCACCTGGACAGGCCGAAGCTGCAACCCTTATGAAGTAGAAGGCGGTGGCAGAGGCTTTCGGATTTATGGAGAAAACGGTACTCTCGTAAACAATGGGGGAGATCATTATCGGATTTATGATAAAAACAATAAACTCATCCGGGAAAGTACGCCCAAGTTAGGCCAGGCACACGCCGATGTCATCAATCCTATGGGCCCCGGTGAAGCTCTGGATACCGTGCATTTTCAAAATTTTATCGCAGCCATCAGGGATGGCGTGCCGCTACATTCGCCTATCGAAGAAGGACATATCAGCGTACTGCTTTGCCATCTGGGAAATATTGCCCAACGTACACAATCCACTTTAATCTGTGATCCTTCCCAACAAGGACGCATTCAGAATCATGCAGAAGCAATGTCCCTATGGTCTAGGTCATACCAGCCCGGATGGGAACCCAAAGTGTGAAACCAATCTGTTGATGTCTTAAAATCAATCCCATGATGAAAAAAATCTTATCTTCTCTCATCCTGCTCGCATGGATGCAACATGGCATGGCCCAGTCAACAGCTGCCAGCAATCGGACGGCATTATTCAACGGAAAAGACTTATCAGGCTGGCATCAATTGGGCGGACAGGCTAAATATGCAGTCATCAACGGCATGATCGTTGGAACAGCCGTACCTCATTCGGCCAATTCCTTTTTGGTAACCAATCAACAGTATGATGATTTTATCCTCGATATAGACGTGAAAGTAGATACAGGATTAAATTCAGGCATTCAGGTACGCAGCGAAAGCACTCCCGATTATCAAAATGGCCGGGTGCATGGTTACCAGGTAGAAGTAGATCCATCGGCAAGGGCCTGGAGCGGCGGCATTTATGATGAAGCCAGAAGAGGATGGCTGTATCCGTTGGAATTAAATCCGGAAGCCAAAAAAGCATTTAAAAACGGGCAATGGAATCATTATCATATCGAATGCATAGGCAACACCATCCGCGTATGGGTGAACAATATGCCTACGGCCAACCTGGTAGATGATATGACCCATAAAGGTTTCATTGGTTTGCAAGTACATGCCGTAGATGAAAAACATGCAGGTGAGAAGGTGTATTTTAAAAACATTTACATCCAAACCCAACATCTCAGGCCACGACCTTATGACCATATTTTTGTCGTGAATCTTATCCCCAATAATCTCTCTGCACAAGAAATACAAAATGGGGTGAAATTGCTTTGGGATGGCCAAACCACTCATGGCTGGCGGGGCATCAATCTGTCCCATTTCCCCGATCATGGATGGGTAATCCGGGATGGCGTACTCACCGTGTTGCCCTCTAACGGACAAGAAGAGGGTGGGGGAGGCGATATCATCACCGAACAGGAATATGGTGCCTTTGATTTGCAATTTCAATTTAAGCTTACACCAGGAGCCAACAGCGGGGTGAAATATTTTGTAAAAGAATTTTACGACACCCACGGCAAGTCGGGCATAGGATTGGAATATCAATTGTTAGACGACCAACGCCATCCGGATGCCAAGCTGGGCGTGAACGGCAATCGTACCCTATCTTCTTTATACGACCTGATTCCCAGAAGAAATATTGCTGCTGCATTTAAACCTATCGGCGAGTGGAATTGGGGACGTATTGTGGTATATCCCGACGGGCGTGTACAACATTGGCTGAACGGATACCTGATGTTGGAATATCATCGGGGCGACGATGCATTCAAACAACTTGTGTTTATGAGCAAATACAAAAACTGGCAAAACTTTGGGCTGTGGCCGGAAGGGCATATCCTTTTGCAGGATCATGGCAATGAAGTATCTTTCAGAAGCATTAAGATCCGGGTATTAAAATAAAACTTGTTAATCATGCACAAATCATATTCCAGGCGTTCATTTTTAAGATCGGGTGTCCAAATCATAACAGGTACCTATTTTGCCAGTGTATTACCGATTGAATTGCTTGCTGAGCACAGGCGCAGGATATCTGCGGCAGATGCGTTTCGCATAGCAGCCATTGGCATCAATGGCATGGGCTGGGCCGATTTGCAATCCATGCTGAAACACCCCAATGCCCGTGTAGTGGCTTTATGTGATGTGGATGAAAATGTGCTGAATCGCCGCAAGGCAGAATTACAGAAAGCCAATATTGAAGTAGATACTTATGTGGATTATGAACGTGTGTTAGACCGAAAAGATATTGATGCGGTAATCATTGCCACTCCGGATCATTGGCATTGCAAAATCATGGTAGATGCTTGTTCGGCCGGTAAGCATGTATATTGTGAAAAGCCCGTCGGGCGCACCATTGCAGAATGTCGGGTGATGGAAGCTGCCCAACGCCGGTATCAGCGGGTGGTGCAGGTGGGTCAATGGCAGCGCAGCATGCAACATTTTCAGGATGCGGTGGATTTTGTGCAATCCGGTAAACTGGGCAGGATCAGGTTGGTGAAAGCCTGGAATTATAGTGGTTCGCAGGTACCCGTGCAACCCGATGCTCCAGCACCCGCTGGCGTGCATTATGAAAAATGGCTAGGACCCGCACCCGAACGGCCTTTTAACCCCAACCGCTTTCATTATAACTTTCGCTGGTTCTACGATTATGCGGGCGGATTGATGACCGACTGGGGCGTGCATTTGATTGATTATGCCATGCTAGCTATGCCTGCCTCGCCGATAGGCGGGCCTGCCTCGCCGGCAGGCGGGCTGGATTATTATCCGAAAAAGATTACCGCCATAGGAGGCAAATATGGCTTTCCCTCAGATGCAGAGCAGTGGCCAGATACCCTTACGGCTTTATTTGATTACCAGGATTTTGCCATTCAGTGGGAGCATGCCAGAGGCATCAATTTAGGGCCATTTGAACGAGATCATGGTATTGCCTATATCGGCGAAAATGGTACGCTGGTGCTGGATCGTGGAGGCTGGGAAGTGATCCCGGAACAAACCAATCATCAACAGAAAATGGAACCCGTTGCCCGGCAACATGCAGTGGATAATGGATTAGATAAACACACCTATAATTTCGTGGAAGCGGCTTTGGCCAATCAGCCCGATCAAGTGCATGCCCCCATCACGGCCGGTACCCGGGTGGCCGAAGTATGCCACATGGGAAATATTGCCTGGCTGACCGGTGAGGTATTGCATTGGGATAGCCAATCCGGCCAGTTTCAGGAACAACATGCCAATAGATGGATCACACCCGAATATCATCACGGTATTGCCTTTCCGCAAGTATAAATTCAACAAATTGAAAAACTTTATCCTTGGTTTCGGATTGAGGCATGCGCAAACAACAGCATGAATGATTCTCTATGTTTAACTGCTTATGTGCAGTTCCCATGCAGATAGGTAAACTATTGCTGATCGGTGGTTTGGGGCTATGCACTTGGATGCCTAATCGTGCAATTGCCCAAAACGGATGGACACCGCTTGCACAATCCTATACATGGTCAGACGTACAACAATCATTGCAGGCAAGCGCACACTGGCATCCTTATCCCAATGTGGCCGACACAACGGGTTTATTTCTCATCCCCGATTCTGTCCGAGCAGCCTATATCCGTGCTGCAGAAAAATTACTACCCGCTTCCTGGGGTAGTTTACCTGCTACCTTGTTCCTGGAATATAACAGAAACGGGAATCGGACGCATTATGAAGCCGTTTCCTTTCACCGGCGGGAACAACTGGCCACATTAGTGCTTGCAGAATGTTTCGAGCGCAAGGGCCGTTTCCTTGATGATATTGTCAATGGCATCTGGGCAATTTGTGAAGAATCGTTCTGGGGTGTGCCCGCACACATGTATCTGCAGGGTAATCCACACGAATTGCCGGATGTAACCCATCCGGTGGTGGATTTATTTGCGGCAGAAACAGCCCAGGAGATGGCGTGGATTTATTATTTATTAAAGCCCGAACTCGATCGGGTGAGTCCGCTCATAGCCCGTCGTATTGAGGAAGAGACAACCCGAAGAATCTTTATTCCTTATCTGCAACATGACGATTGGGGTTATCTGGGTTTTTACTGGCGCGCTCATCCGGCCACAGCCGAACGGGTGAATAACTGGAATCCCTGGATCAATTCCAATGTATTGGCTGCTGCCCTTATCCTGGCCAAGGATTCCCTCAGGGCAAAACTGGTGTACAAAACCATGCAAAGCATCGACAATTTTGCCATTCCCTATCCTGCCGACGGAGGAAGCGATGAAGGGCCGGAATATTGGGATCGGGCTGCCGGAGCATTATTGGATTATCTGCAATTGCTGAGCAGTGCAACAAACGGAAAAATCAATGCCCTTCATCAGCCCTTGTTGCATCAGATGGGCAGATACATTTGTGACATGTACATCAGCTATCCTTACTTTGTCAATTATGGAGATGCCGATGCGATCTATCACCCCGATCCTGCGCTGATATTTCGTTTTGGAAAATATACGGGCGACAGCCTGCTGATGAAGTTTGGCGCCTATCTGGCTATGCGCGAGCACTTCGGCTCACAACTGTTGCCGTATGGCTTTGGCGTATTAAACCGGGCTTTATTTGCGCTTCAGGTTATGCATGAATTCCCGCAGGTGCAGCCTGCACAGCCTTTTTTACGCGATGCCTGGTTGCCCGATATTCAGGTGATGATTGCAAGATCCAAGGCCGGTACGGATGCCGGATTTTATCTGGCCGCGCAGGCTGGCAACAATGGGAAAAGCCATAACCATAATGATGTGGGCAACTTTATCGTGTATGATAATGGACATCCGATATGGATTGATGCAGGTGCACAAACTTATACTGCAGCCACATTTGGCCCCCGGCGCTATCAGATATGGAATAATCAATCGGCTTACCACAACCTGCCCGATATCAATGGCTATATGCAACAAGCAGGGCAAGCATTTCGGGCTAAGCACGTCGTTTATCAGGCGAATGATAAATATGCATCATTAACGATGGACTTATCGGCTGCTTATCCCGATTCAGCCCATGTGAAGCAATGGAAAAGAACCATTCAGCTTATCAGAAACCGGGAAATCGTGCTAAAAGAAGAATATCAATTATTCTCTTGGGAAAAACCGCTGATAGCGCATTTCCTAACACCCTTATTGCCCCTGATTAAAAACAACCGGGAAGTGGTATTGACCGACACCATGCATCACCGCCAGTATCTGCTGCAGCTTGTTTCCGGTAAACTTTATCCGCAAATTGACACGGTTTATATCCGCGATGGAGATCTGGTGCAAACGAAAAATGGACAAACCATCCGCACGGGCAGGATGTATCGGGTTTGGGGTGATCATCTGTATCGCATCAGTTGGGTACAAGCCGATTCATCCACACAAGGCATGATCCTTTTCAGATTCCTGGTAAACAAGAAGCATCTTTAATAAATGGCTATATCTGATGATGAACAGGCGTTCCTTTCTTTCGGCTCTATCTTTCACCGGCCTGGGTGCCATAGCAAGGCCAGGTGCATTTCCATGGCCAACTTTACCTGGAGGAGTAGCAACAGATGATCGGGCATATTGGGCAAAATTATTATATCATATTGCTTATCCCGTATGCGAAGCTTTGGCTGAAGATGCCTTGAAAAAGCGCATGCCGGTGGAAGTGAACCCAGCCTTTCATAACCAACAGGAACGGGCCCAATATACCTATCTCGAAGCCGTAGGGCGCACCTTATCGGGTATTGCTCCATGGCTGGCCGCAAAGGGTGTAACAGGTGAAGAAGCCCGCATGCAACAGACCCTGCAAGAGCTGGTGCTGAAGGGATTAACGCATATTGCCGATCCGCACGCGGCCGACTATCTGAATTTTCATCATGGTGGTCAACCGTTGGTAGATGGAGCTTTTCTTTCCCTTGCCTTTTTACGGGCAAAATCTGCTTTATGGGATCCGCTGGATCGCCAAACCCAACAACGCATCATCCAGGCTATCCAATCCCAACGCATCATTCGACCCCCCCAATCCAACTGGCTTTTATTTGCGTCTATCAATGAAGCCTTTTTGCTCAGCATTGGACAGCCGTTTGATCAATCCCGGCTATGGGAAGGCATACAAGCTTTTCGCAAATGGTATTTAGGTGATGGATGGTATGGCGATGGCCCGCAATTGCATCTGGATTATTACAATGCCTATGTGATTCATCCGTTTTTATATCAAATTTATCGGGTGCTGTTGCCAGCAGGTATGGTGGAAGAACAGGAATACCAACAAATTATCAAACGCATGCAAAGATATGGCGAAGAGCAGGAACGCCTGATTTCACCGGAAGGCACTTATCCGCCCCTGGGGCGGTCTATTGTGTATCGCATCGGTGCCTTGCAGGTGTTGGCTGATTTAGCCTTGCAACATCTTCTGCCCGAAAGCCTTAAGCCGGCACAGGTCAGATGTGCACTCACAGCCGTCATGAAACGCCAGTTTGAAGCTCCGGGCACATTCGATACACAAGGTTGGCTGCAAATCGGCTTCTGTGGCCATCAGCCCGAGGCTGCCAATAGCTATATCTCAACCGGTAGCTTATATCTCTGCACCAATGGCTTTTTGCCTTTGGGCCTTCCTCCGGATGATGCTTTCTGGACAGATCCTGATGCCGAATGGACAGCGAAAAAAGCATGGAATGGCCTTGCCTTTCAAGCCGATCATGCTATTTGATGTACACAAATGCAGTTGTGCTTATGTTCGCTTATACAGGATATAATCACTGATCAATGGCTCAATCTGGCTCCTTCTGAACTCCAGGGCAATCTGCCCCCGATGATAAGCAGAATGATTGATGATATGAAACAAAATATCCTGTACGGTATTGTTATAGGCATCCCCTTTGGTGGTGCGATAGGCTATGATTTGATGCAGGTCGTAGCCGTCTAATATTTGCAGGGAAGCCTGATAATTATCTGCTTCTATATCGGTATATGCTTTTGGATCATGGGTTTGCCAGACTTGAAATACTTGAGGCTGTCCCATGATTCTGTGATTCCAGACATGATGTGCATTCAGGATATGATTCCAGATTTCCACGGCACGCGGCGAAACCCGATCGGCATTTTCCTGGAAAGCCTGGATGAGCTGCTGATGGCATTGATGGGTATAGACAAACAAATCCTTCAGAAACGCTTGCATCATATCATCAAAGATTAATAATCTTCGTCTTTATCTTCCTCTTCATCCTCATCCTGATCATTTTCCAGATTAAAATTCATGATATTACCCAGCAGGTCACTGAATTGGATATTTGTTTCCACCTGTTTTTTGCTGATCAGGGAATATGCAGCTAATCCATACAGCAAAAACTCCATCAGCAGCAATACTTCTTTGCCTTGTGCGCGAGGGTAATATTTTTTGGCCACATCGCGCAGGCCATGCACGGCATTAAGCTGTTGCTCCCAGATTTTATCTGATGCATCGGGGTTTAATTGTACCCGGTTACCCTTATCAAACCATTGGGTAATGATTTTGTAAGGATTTTCTTCATTGGGTTGTTTTTTCTTTTTAAAGGTTTCCGGATTGGGAAAATATTGGGCAAACTGATTGCGGATGGCTTTATCGAGCAGGTGATAAGCTACCTGAATAGGCCCTTCCTGTTCGCCTTCATACACCAGTTCAATTTTTCCGGTGATGGAGGGGATGATGCCCAGCAAGTCGGTCACGCGAGCCTGCGTATCTTTCTCTTGGTTAAGGATACAACGTCGTTCGGCTGTGCTGATAAGGTTTTCGTAAGCGGAGATGGTTAGGCGTGCCGATACACCACTTTTCTGATCCACATATTCACTGCTGCGGGCTTCAAACGCCACCTGTTCAATCAGCCGTTTGATGAGATCGGGCACCTGCACCATGCTTGCCTGTTCGGGCAGCACCTGTGCTTCCTGTTCGGTGATTTGCATGGCCACTTCAATAGTTTTCGGATAATGGGTAATGATCTGGCTCTCGATGCGGTCTTTCAGTGGGGTAACGATGCTGCCTCGATTGGTATAATCCTCCGGGTTGGCAGTAAAAACAAATAAGATATCGAGAGGAAGCCTAAGTTTGAAGCCTCTGATTTGGATATCCCCTTCCTGGAGGATGTTGAATAAAGCTACCTGGATACGCGCCTGCAGGTCGGGCAATTCGTTGATCACAAAGATGCCTCTGTTGGAACGAGGGATAATCCCAAAATGAATCGCCCGCTCGTCGGCAAAGCTCAGGCGCAGGTTGGCGGCCTTGATGGGATCGATATCGCCGATCAGGTCGGCCACCGATACATCGGGTGTAGCCAATTTTTCCCCGTATCGTTCGCTGCGATGAATCCATTCGATTGGCGTGTCATCGCCTTTTTCCTGGATTAAGGTGCGGGCATGATGGGAAAGAGGATGAAAAGGATCATCATTGATTTCGGAACCCGCCACAACGGGAATATACTCATCCAGCAAATCTACCATCTGCCGGGCCATGCGCGTCTTGGCCTGCCCGCGCAAGCCTAAAAACAAAATATTATGCCGCGAAAGCAAGGCCCTTTCTGTGTCTGGTATCACCGTATCATCATATCCGATAATGCCAGGGAAAGGATTTTCCTTTTTTTTCAGTTTGCAGATGAGGTTGGCTCGAATTTCGTCTTTAACAGATTTGGGTTGATAACCCGATTGCTTCAATTCACCTAAAGTCCTGGGAAATGCATCCATGCGCATACGCTT
>JADGHY010000064.1 GCA_019683625.1 Thermoflavifilum sp.
TGCAAAAAGATGCGCCGCTGAAAACCTACGAAGTAAACGGGCATACTTATCGGTTGTTTGTGCCCTGGCTGCGCGACCATGTGTATGTGTTACAGGCCATGAAATATTTTTCGCCGCACGTGCGTTCAGGTGTGGAATTGTTTTTAGACCAGCAAACGCCGCAAGGATTTTTTTATGATTACCTTTATCCGCTTACCAATCCCGTGAACAATAGGTTGAATTTTTTGACCGCAAATACACGAAAGTTTTTCCCAAAGAATCCTTGCAAATGCATCGTTTGCCGGTGGAAGCCGATGTGGAATATCTGGCTGTTGAAGGTGTATATCATATCTGGCAAGCCACAGGCGATACCGCATTCGTGAAACAATATTTGCCTGCACTACGCAAAGCCATGCATGAAGTGATGACTGACCCGGTGCGCTGGTCTAAAAAATATCAGCTGGTTAAACGGGGATACACCATCGACACCTGGGATTTTCAGGCCTTGCCTATGTCTTTGGAAGCCTTTCATGAGCGATATGGAGATCCGTCGCAGGGTATCATGAACGTATGCGATACCACACCCATGGGCATTATGCATGGAGATAACAGCGGATATTACGATGCTTTCCGCAAATTATCTGCTTTGTATGCTGCAACTGGCGATACTGCTGAGGCAAAAATCTGGCAACTGCAGGCTGAAGTATTAAGAGCTCGTGCCAACACCTATTGCTGGAACGGACAGTATTACAAGCATTTTGTTCCCGATGATCCGGTACCGGGTTACCTGCACATGGACGAAGCCCATACCCTGAGCCTTTCCAATGCCTATGACATCAATCGGGGATTACCCACCGAAGCTATGGCTGAGCGCATCATTCAAACCTATCAGGACTTGTATGAACGGGTGAAAGACAGCTCAATCGCAGAATGGTTTGGCATATATCCGGCTTATGCGCCGGAATATGCGGGCATCAAACCCGGCACCTATGTAAACGGGGGCATACTCACCGTGGTGGCAGGGGAATTGGCCAGAGCCGCCTTTCAACATGGATTCGAACAGTATGGCCTGGATATCCTGAATCGGCTTATGCAGCTTAGTGCTGAACATCATAATTACCTGTATGCCATATATCGGCCCGATGGTACCCCCGATGGCGGCATGCCCGATGCATGGGCACAGGCAGCTGTGGTAAGCGCTTTGATAGAAGGACTGGCAGGCGTTGTGGATCTTTCTGCCGGTTTTCAGCAGGTGGAACTTTCGCCCCGGTGGATGGCTGCGGGCCTCCATCAAGCCTCGGTACAGGTAAGCTATCCGGCTTCTGGAAAGACATTCGGCTATCACTGGGCTTATGAGAAAACCAAACAAACGATTCAACTTCAGCTCAAGGGAGATGCTTCACAGGTTATCGTACGCATCTGGCTGCCCGAAAAAGCAGCGGGCAAAGCACGGGCTTATGTGAACCACCGGCAGGCAAGTGCGCAGCTGCAATGGATGCGGCAAAGTCCGTATCTGGTGTTTCCCTGTCCGGGAAATGCTTCTGTGCAAGTGAAATGGTAAATGGCCAGCACCGCTATTGCCGTTTCAGATATTCTCTGTAATTTTGCTGCCCTAAACAACACATCATGAAAGAAGGCATTCATCCACAGGACTATCGGTTTGTGGTATTTAAGGACATGTCGAACGGATACAGTTTTTTAAGTCGTTCCACTGCCCAATCCAAAGAAACCATTGTGTGGGAAGATGGCAAAGAATATCCTTTGGTGAAAGTGGAAATTTCCAATACCTCACATCCGTTTTTCACTGGTAAAAAAGTACTGGTCGATACTACAGGACGCATTGAAAAATTCAGGAAGCGCTATCAGAAATCTGATCAGGCAAGCGCTGCAGCCGAGGAACAAAAGCCCAAAGCCACGCGCAAGAAATAAAAAAATAAACTTGTTTGCAGCCTGTGTTCACCACAGGCTTTTTTATTTTTGTCCTGATGAATATCCTCTTATTTGATCAGCCCGGCGTACGGCTGCAGCTTTATCCCCTCTCGCTTACGCGAAGCATAGCCGATTTCCGGATGGGTATTTTCACCCTTCGGGAAAAATGGCAACGCATGTTGCCGCATGCTGCTATCTCGGTATGTACGGAGCCTTACCTGCAACCCTTATATCCCTTGCCCGAAGAAATAGGCGATGGATTGGCCATTGCTTCTCATATCCTACCCGATGCGGAACTGTGGCAGGCGATTGATAAACTGACACCGGGAGAAGGATTGTTTGCCTCGGGAAATCAGTTAATAGCTTTTCGGGTAAAAGATACTGCTCCTGCAGATATTTATGCGCAGTTGCATGAGGAATCCTTCATCGCTGCGCTGAAGCGTGTCGTTTACCCACATGCCTATCGTGCGCTCCAGGTGTTGACCGATATTGTAATGGAAAATGATGGGGAGATGAGGCGTGATTGGCAATTGCTTTTTGGAGCCGCGCGTCCCGGCCATCAAGACGGCGAATGGATTCAATCGGTAATCATTGGCAATCATCCGGTATATAGTGGCCCTCAGACCCGCATCCTGGCCAGTGTGATCAATACGGAGAAAGGGCCTGTGTTTATAGATGAAGGTGTGGAAATCATGGAAGGCAGCACCATCCGAGGCCCCGTAGCCATTTGCCGGAATGCAGTCATTAAGATGGGAACGCGGTTGTATGGAGCTACCACCATTGGCCCTTCGTGTACGGTTGGCGGTGAAGTAAAGAATGCGGTGATCTTCGGATATTCCAATAAAGCTCATGAAGGATATCTGGGCGACAGCGTCATCGGGGAATGGTGTAACCTGGGTGCCAATACCAACAGTTCGAATATCAAAAACAATGCGGGAACGGTGCGCATCTGGAATCAGGCTTTAGGCGCCTATATGGCGGCGGGTAAAAAATGTGGCGTATTGATGGGCGATTTTTCCCGTTGTGGCATTGGCACCATGCTGAACACGGGCACCGTCATCGGTGTTTCATGCAATATCTTTGGAGGGGATTTTCCACCCAAACACATTCCTTCGTTCAGCTGGGGAGGGGCAGATCGCTGGATGCGCTATGATTTGCATAAAGCCCTGCTCGATGCCGATGCGTGGATGCAACTTAAGCAACAGACCCTGTCTGACACACATAAGCAGATCCTAACCCATTTGTATCATCAATTTGCTCATAATCCCATACATGTGCATCGCTTATGAGAAAAAAGATAGCCGCAGCCAATTGGAAAATGAACGGTACCTTGACTGAAGCCAGGCAGCTGGCCGAAGCACTTGTCCACGCTTCTTTTTCCCTGCACGATCATCAGCAGGTGGTGATATGTCCGCCCTTTGTGTACCTGATGATGCTTCGGGAGATGTTTGCCCAGCAGCCTCATTGGCATATAGGTGCACAAAATTGCTTTACGGAAGTGTCGGGAGCTTATACCGGCGAGATTTCTGCTGCCATGCTGGCTTCCATAGGTGTGGAATATGTGATTATCGGACATTCTGAGCGGCGGCAGTATTTTCATGAAACAGGTGATATGCTTGCCCGGAAATTAGATGTGGCCTTGCAACATGGGCTCAAGCCCATATTTTGCTGTGGTGAACCTTTGGATGTGCGGCAGCAGGAAGGCCAGGATGCGTATGTGTTGCAACAGTTGCAGGACAGTGTGTTTCATCTTTCCGCAGAACAGCTTTCCAGGCTGGTGATTGCCTACGAGCCGGTATGGGCCATTGGCACAGGATTAAATGCCACGCCTGAGCAGGCACAGCAGATGCATGCGTTTATCCGCAGCTGCCTGGCTGAGCAATATGGAGCCGAAATTGCCCAATCCCTGACCATTTTATACGGTGGTAGCCTGAAAGCAGCTAATGCAGCTGAGCTCTTTGCCTGTCCCGACGTAGATGGCGGGCTGGTAGGAGGGGCTTCCCTTAAGGCAGCGGAATTCATTCAGATTGTCCATGCCCTATCAGCTTAAATGGCAAAGGTCCATAGCATGAGCATGTTGCTGAGCATGTTTTTCTTTGTAATCAATTGCCCATCAGCTCATCCCTACATGCTTCTTGAGCAATGTATCAGGTGCCATGACCAGTGGAGGCTTTCATTCTCGGGCGAATCTGAAACGTAAATGCTGCTATAGCACCATCGCATTTGCTTCCCTACCCAAGATTATAGATTATGCCCGTCATCTTCAATCGGCCGTATCTTCTTCCCTGAGCTCATCCGGAATGCTGTCTACACGCATTAAGTTTTCAGATGAATTCATGCGGAAAGCTTTTTCCCAGAGTTGAAGCTGTTGGATAATCATTTCCGCTCGTTGTTGATCATCGGCCAGGTCGTTGGTGAGCAAGGGGCCAAGTGCACGATAATAGGCTAATTGTTGTTGGCAATCCCGGATCACGTCTTTGCTTATGGCATGGGCTTGCAGGGTGTCGCCAGCCAGGTAATAGGCATATACCAGTTGCAAGGAAGAGATGTTGTGCAAATTACCCGATGAGGTATATCCGTAAGGAAAGTTTTCCGGTAACATGTTTTGGCTGAGTGTATGCAGGATTTGCCCGGCACTATCTTTTTTACCCGTGAATGCCAGTGCCTGGGCTTCTTTGGAGAAAGCATTCCGGATGTTTAGCAACATGCCTCGGTTGGTTTCGTCGAAATAAGTTCCGGGAATTTGTGCCCCTCCGAATCCAAATTTGTGCAGCATCACTTCATACATGGCCGCAGCATATAAGGTATCCACATCGGCCATGGCAGGCTGTGAGGCTTTTTGTATCGGCACCAACCGATAAACCATGCCTTCGTTGTGCAGATATGCATTTAATCCCAGCTGATTGCCTGGAAAAGGACTCGTAAAATAAATGGGCCTTTTCCAATGATTGGCGGCTATGATGTTGAGCACCATCAAATCGTTCTTAAACAGGATACTGGTTTGCAAGGTAAATTGCAAGGCCGGTACAATCTGGCCGCTGTCTTCCGGAGGCACGGTGCCATTGTGCAATACGGTAGCACGGTCAACAGGCACGAATAGATTTTTCGTAGGTAAAAAATTAATACGCTCACCGGTATATTGATCCTGCAGCTGATCTTTAGGATCATCGCTGCCCATGAAATGCAAAACTTCTTCCAGGTTGAAATACTGATCTTTCGGTAGTTGAGGCAATTCTATAAAACGAATATAATTTCTTCGATCCCCAAAATACTGTTCGGGTTGCCAGACCATGGGTACGGCATCAGCATCATTGATCTTGTACCGCAATTCATTGATATACCAGTCCACTCCCAGCAAACTTAAATTCACCACACGCACATCTGTGCGAATGCCTTCCACTTCCTGAGCATACCAGAGCGGATAGGTGTCGTTATCGCCTGAAGTAAATAAAATAGCATGAGGTGCACAGGATTCCAGATAATCTTTAGCCACATCACGGGGTAAGGTTTTCTGGGAGCGATCGTGATCGTCCCATTCCTGGAAGGCCATGAGTACAGGCACAGCCAGTAAGCAGAGCAGGGTTGTGCATGTAGCCGAGAAAAGCGTTTTGTGTTTGAATACGGCCAGCATTTTTTCATATACCCACAACACGCCTAATCCAATCCATATGGCAAAGGCATAAAATGATCCCACATAAGCATAATCGCGCTCGCGTGGCTGTGGGCCTGCCTGATTGAGATAGATGACAATGGCCAATCCGGTAAAAAAGAACAACAACAATACCACGATAAAATCGGTCATGCGCCTGTTTAATTGGAAAAATAAGCCTATTAAGCCAAGAATCAGGGGCAAGGCAAACAAGCGATTGTGTGCCTGATTCTGTTTGAGACTATCGGGCATTTTGCTTTGATCGCCTAAACGCCAGTTGTCCAAAAAAGAAATACCAGTGATCCAGTTGCCATCGCGCGGATTTCCCAATCCTTGAATATCGTTTTGTCGTCCGCTGAAATTCCAGAGAAAATATCGCATATACATCCAGCCAATCTGATATCCCAGGAACCACTTCATATTATCGATGAAATCGGGTTGCTCATTGGGTGCAAGTCCCAGCCAGTCGCGATAGAAATCCACATGGTGTTGCGAGTTATTGTTATCCCATACACGCGGGAACAAATGCATGTCTGCGCTCGCGTAGGTGTATTTTGTTTTTTTTCCTACAACTTCATAACGATCTTTTCCTTTCTCATAAATATTTCCCGTTTCCTTAATGCCTGTAGGTTGTGCCGTAAAGTAGGGGCCGTAAAGAATGGGCCAGTCGCCATATTGTTCGCGATCCAGGTATCCCAGCAGGGAAATAGGATTATCTACGTTATACATGTCAATAGCCGGATTCGCATTGGAGCGGATGAGGGTGGTGAAATAGGTGGCATAGCCAAACATCAGGAAGGCAAAGCACCAAAGACTAAGATGCAGCAGATATTTTTGCTGTTTTTTAGTCCAGATGATGCCGGCAGCAATACAGGCAGCCAACAAGGCGATAAAGAAATAGGATCCGGAATTAAAAGGCAGATGCAGATTGTTCACAAAAAAGATATCAGACAAGGCAGCCAATTTCACGCTATACCGAATAACGAATGTTTGCACAAAACCCGTAAGCAGGCAACCAATCACAAATGCCCAGATGATGCCTTTTCGGCTTACCGGATACCGACGCAGGTAATAGATCATCACCACAGCCGGAATGACCAGCAAACACAACAGATGGACACCAATAGATAGCCCCATCATATAAAACGTAAACACAATCCATCTATCGGCATGCACATCCTGTTGAGCTGCGGCTTCGTCCCATTTCAGCATGGCCCAGAATACCAGCGCTGTGAACAAGGATGAGAGGGCATACACTTCTCCTTCAACAGCAGAAAACCAGAAGGAATCGGAAAATGTATATGCACCTGCACCCACCAGGCCTGCACCCATAATCATGAATGTTTGTGCAGCAGAAGGTTGAGCATCTTTGGCTATCAACAATCGTTTGGCAAAATAGGTGATGGTCCAGAATAAAAATAAGATGGTGAAACCACTGGCCAATGCAGAAAGCAGGTTTACATCTAAAGCGGCGGTAGTACTGGGATGAACAGCATTCATACTCCCGCTAAACAAAATAATAAACAACCGCCCCAGCAGAATGAAAAGCGGAGCTCCCGGTGGATGTGGAATCTGCAGTTTGTAAGCACAGGAAATAAATTCCCCGCAATCCCAGAAGCTGCCCGTAGCTTCACGGGTGAGGATATAAACTGCAGAGGCAATGATGCAGACGATCCAGCCTGTAATGAGGTTGATGCGTTTGTATGTTGCCATAATCATCGTTTATGCAGGGAAATAAACAAATATAGAAAAATAAATGAGATGCCAAAGGTTATGATTGGGCTTGTAATGATGTTGTGCAAAGGAACTTATCCGATGTTCGGAAATGGCTTAAAAAGGTTGGGTTGATACAAACAAACTGCATCAAGGATTATGGCCGGTACACGGCAAATTGTTTTTGATAATCGCTGATACTTTTGCGAATGACATCAAATGCCACTTGTTTGTTTTGAAATTCTTCCACCACCACTGTTTTATGTTCCAGTGCCTTATATTCTTCAAAAAAATGGCGGAGTTCGTTGATAAAATGAGCAGGCAGTTGATCAATATCATCAATATGATTGATGCTCACATCATCGGCAGCAACAGCAATAATTTTATCATCGGCTTCGCCGTTGTCGATCATCTGCATCACGCCAATGACTTTAGCCCTGACTATACAGAGGGGTTGCATATCAATCTGCGAGAGCACCAGGATGTCGAGGGGGTCATGATCTTCGCCCAATGATTGGGCAATGAATCCATAATTAGCAGGATAATAAACCGAAGAATACAACACCCGATCCAATTTCAGCAAACCGCTTGTTTTATCCAGTTCATATTTGGCACGGGAGCCTTTGGGAATTTCAATGATGCTGGTAACGATTTCAGGTGCTTGATTGCCTACTGCAATATCATGCCATGGATGTGCTGCCATCATATATTTATGGATTTGAAGTATCGGCCGGAGGAAGAATTTGTTCAGTGCCGCTGGAATCAGGGAAGGGCAGTTGATGCACGAAGCGCACTTTCCATATTCCGTTTTCCAGCACCAGCGGAAAGGTTTCTGTGGTTCGGGCGGTTTGGTTAAAGTACGTGACGTATCCCGTGCTGTCTTGCACGGAAACCCGTTGAACAATGATATGAGCTTGTTGAATTTTTTTCTTTCCCTGAGGTGTACTTTCTGCGATGCTGGCTACCAGATCTATCATCTCGTGGCTATCGGTGGTAGCATATAGTTTAGCTGAATCATAATGTCCATGTTGCAAGGCATACATAAATGCAGTAGCCACTTGTTCGGGCTTCTGTGGCCGATGGGCATAATCCCGGAAACGACAGCTCCAGTGGGTGAGGCCAAAAAGCCAAATCAATCCACAATATCCGATAGTAACCGGCAGGGATTTCATGGGAAAAACATAATGGGCAAAAATACAGGTAATGGCCTAATTCACAAAAGCAGGAGGAGGAGTGATTCCATTTGATGAAGAATCATTCCTGGTTTCCGGAACTATGGCCTGATAATTTGCGTGCTTCTTGCTGGGCCTGATCTTTTTCGTAGGCGCGGATGATGGCCTTAACGAGCCTGTGGCGCACCACATCTTCTTCATTCAGCTCCAGATGGCCAATGCCTTCGATATGTTTCAGGATACGGATAGCCTTTTGCAGGCCTGATTTCTGATTATTGGGCAGGTCAATCTGCGTGAGATCGCCGGTGATGATGGCTTTGGCCGATGGGCCTATGCGGGTTAAAAACATCTTGAGTTGCAAGTCGGTAGCATTTTGGGCTTCATCCAGGATGATGAAAGAATGATCGAGCGTACGGCCGCGCATATAGGCCAGGGGAGCAATTTCGATGATGCGGTTGGCCATGAAATAGCTGAGCTTATCGGCCGGAATCATGTCATCCAATGCATCGTAGAGGGGGCGCAGATAAGGATCTACTTTTTCTTTCAGGTCGCCCGGCAAGAATCCCAGGCTTTCGCCGGCTTCCACGGCAGGGCGGGTGAGAATGATTTTTTTTACCAGTTTATTTTTCAGGGCGCGTACGGCCAAGGCCACTGCCGTATAGGTTTTGCCCGTGCCTGCCGGGCCAATAGCAAACACAATATCGTGTTCATCGGCCATGCGTACCAACTTACGCTGATTGGGCGTCCGGGCCTTGATGATGCGGCCGTTGGGGCCAAACACCAGAATGTCTTCCGGATTGCGATCCTGGAAAATGTCAACCCCTTCCTCTTCTTCGAGCAGTTGCTGAAAATAATGATCGCTCAGATGGCCATTTCGTTCCAGGTATTTTACCACCTGTGTGATTTTTTCTTTAGCCATGGCAATTTCTTCTGGTGCACCTGAGAGCTTAAGTTGCGTTCCCCGGGATAAGATCTTCAACAG
>JADGHY010000065.1 GCA_019683625.1 Thermoflavifilum sp.
AGATGTGTATAAGAGTGAGATATTGGATGGGTGACGGGGCATAGCTATATTTTATATGGGCCACTCTCTGCCGGTGCCACCACGCTTATGTTTGAGGGCATACCCACCTGGCCCGATGCTGGCCGGTTCTGGGATATTGTAGATAAACATAAGGTGAACATTCTCTATACCGCCCCCACGGCCATCCGATCGCTCATGGCACATGGACTGGATTTTGTGAAAAACAAAAGGCTCGACTCCCTGCGGGTGCTGGGCAGTGTGGGCGAACCGATTAACGAAGAAGCTTGGGAATGGTTTTACGAACATATCGGCAAAAAACGTTGTCCTATCGTGGACACCTGGTGGCAAACCGAAACGGGCGGCATCATGATTTCCCCTATTGCCACGGTTACACCCATGCGACCATCCTACGCCACGCTTCCCCTGCCTGGTGTACAGCCCGCCGTCATGGACGAAAAAGGACAAGAAATCGCACAAACCGAAGCTACGGGCAATCTTTGCATCAAATTTCCCTGGCCCGGCATGTTCCGCACCACCTGGGGCGACCATGAGCGCTGCCGCAAAACCTATTTCGATCCTTATCCCGGCTATTACTTCACCGGCGATGGATGCATCCGCGACAAAGATGGATACTACCGCATCACCGGCAGGGTGGACGATGTGCTGAATGTGAGCGGGCATCGCATCGGCACGGCAGAGGTAGAAAATGCCATCAACATGCACAGCGATGTGGTGGAAAGTGCTGTCGTGGGCTTCCCGCATCCTATCAAAGGACAAGGCATTTATGCCTTTGTCATCTGCACCCACCTGGAAGATCCGGAACTCACCCGAAAAGATATCCTGGAAACGGTTTCGCGCGTCATCGGCCCCATTGCCAAACCGGATAAGATCCAATTTGTGAAAAATCTTCCCAAAACAAGAAGCGGCAAAATCATGCGCCGTATTCTGCGCAAAATTGCAGAGGGAGAAATGGAAAATTTTGGCGACACCACCTCCTTACTGGATCCTTCTGTGGTGGAAGAAATCAAACAAGGCCGAATGGCTATGCCCTGAGGACGGTTTTCATGGCAAATGCTGAAAACAAATCCATTAAACATCAAGCCATTTGTATGGCCTAATTTCATTTTGTCCTTGCAAAGCCAGCTATCCCTCCTGTTCAGGTATGCCGGAGAATGCTTACTTTGTGACTGCCATAGGCAGTTAAAATGGAAACATCAGGATATGGGATTTCGGAAACACAAATGGAGGACCATCTGCTTAAGCCTGCTGCTGGGCTTAACTGGCCTGAGCATCTGGGCTTTGCGTACAGACGATAAGTATTTTGAAATCATCAAAAGCCTCGATATTTACGCCAGCGTCCTGCGAGATTTAAACAACTATTATGTGGACAGCCTCTCTCCATTTGCCTTGATGCGCACAAGTGTGGATGCGATGACAGGTTCATTGGATCCCTATACCACATTTTACCCGCAGGAAGAGGTGAGCGATTTAAAGTTTCAAACCACAGGGAAATATGGGGGTACCGGTATTGCCATTCGTCGGGAAGATCATCAAGTGATTATCACCGATGTGCTGCAAGACAGTCCTGCCGGCTTGGCCGGCTTGCGCCCGGGCGACCGTATTGAGCAAATTGATGGCAAAGCAATCGATAGCCTTTCTGCGGATTCCATAAGCGACATGCTTCGGGGTGAACCCGGCACATCGGTGGTGGTGGGTGTCTACAGGCCCTATCTGCACCAACGATTTACGGTGAAGCTCATGCGGGCTGAAATTGGCCTCCGGAGCGTACCCTATGCATTTCGGCTACAGAATAACGTCGGCTATATCAGGCTTCAGCAATTTACCGAAGGATGTAGCCAACAGGTGAGGCAGGCGCTGGATTCATTGAAAAGCTTGCCGGGTGGCCTTCGCGCACTCATCATCGATCTGCGGGGAAATCCGGGAGGGTTGCTGGAAGAAGCCGTAAAAACAGCTAACTTATTTGTCGATCCCGGGCAAACGATCGTAAGCCTTCGCGGACGTGTACGCGCTTGGAATCAAACTTACCGCACTACCGAACGGGCCGACGATGACAGCATTCCGCTGGCTATCCTCATCAACCACCAGTCGGCCTCAGCCGCAGAAATCTTGGCCGGTGCGCTGCAAGATTTAGATAGAGCCCTGATCATTGGCCAAAAATCCTATGGAAAAGGACTGGTGCAAAGCACATACGATTTGCCGTACGATACCAAACTCAAAATCACCACCGCACGCTATTATACCCCAAGCGGCCGCTGCATCCAGGCGATCAACTACACCCATGTTGGCGACATCTTGCAAGCCGATCAAGTTCCCGACTCGTCACGCCAGAGCTATACAACTGCACATGGCCGCATCGTAAAGGGTGGTGGCGGCATAGAACCTGATGTTCCTGTAAACCAACACTACCTGAGCGAAATTGCCCAGGATCTGCTTGTTCACCACATGATCTTCGACTTTGCCACCCGCTACTTTTACGAACATCCTAAACCCGCCTCCCCGGCCGATTTCACGCTTTCTGATGCCGATTTTGACTCCTTTCTCGCTTTCTTGCAGGAAAAACATTACCATTTTAGTTCGGATGCTTCCCAACTGCTGGATCAATTTACGGATCAGGTGCAACAAGCCGGCTGGTGGGAAAAATTACGCGTGCAGACAGATTCCCTGCGCCAGGCACTCCATCAGGTGGAAACCCAGCAACTGCAGAGCCATCGGAAAGAAATTCTGCAGCTGCTGAAAGCAGAAATCGCCGACCGATACTGGCCTCAATATGGAGAATGGCTATTTTCCCTTCAGACCGATGAAGCAGTACAGAAAACAATTGACCTGCTCGATCACCCCCAAACTTACCGGAGCTTGCTTCATCTTTCACAACTTGCCCGGGTGCCCTGAAATTTCAGAAGACAGGCTGCGGCTCAGATTGGACATGTTTTCCAATTTGTAGTTTTTTCGTTTGTGCACGAGTCAGCCTATTTGCCAAGCAGGTTTATCTTTGGAAAATGAAATCAACAGAGTTTAATTTTTTTCTTTGCTCCGCAGGCTGCCTGCGGGTGTGCGGATGCATGGGTTTCATTGCTTTTTGCTGTTTGCCCTTTCTGGTGCAAGCCCAACGTCCGTTCATCCGGCTTCAACAACCCAGCCGCACCACCCTGGTCGTTCACGACAGCATCCAATACCTTTCGGGTGCTACCTGCAAGGGATGCCGGCTCACCGTACAGGACACGCCTGTTAAGGTTTTTGCTACGGGAGGGTTTGCGGCAAAGCTGAAGCTGCATCCCGGCCAAAACCAAATCTCGTTGCTAGCCCGCAGTGAAGAAGGACTTACGCATAGTTTATTCCTGCATTATGATTATCAACCGCCACAGCCGTTGGTGGTTAAGGACTTTGCCATTGCCCGTATAGAAGCACAGCCTGAAATGAGCAGCTGGTTACTACCCGGCGACATCATTCACCTGAAGCTCATAGCCCAGGCCGGCTGCAAGGCCTATTGGATTCATCATCTTCCCCTCACGGAGATGGTTTCCGAAGAAGATAGCCTGGCCGGCATCTATGAGGGAAACTATCTGGTTACGGCCCAGGACCAGTTAAATGGTCCCATTCAGGTTACCCTTGAGCAGGCCAACGGACAAACGATTACGGCTTCTACCCCACAAGCTTTTTATAGCTGGCCTGCAACACCCGTGGTTGGCCAAACGACGGGCGACAGGCCTTTTATGCAATACAGCCTGGGAGAAGATCGCCTGGGAGCAGCCAAACGCAGCTATCTGGACACCGGCATTCGCATGCAGGTGGATGGTCGTTTTGGATTTTTTTATCGCGTAAAACTCGCCCCTGATCAGCATGCCTATGTGCCGGTAGACAACCTTGAACTCTTGCCCGATGGGACTGCCCTGCCCCATGCTATCCTGGGCAATTGGAAGGTGTGGGGAGATAGCCTTTTCGATTATCTACAGGTGCAGGTGGGTGCCCGATTACCTTATGATGTGCATCTCTACGATCACCCCGGACGTATCGTTATCCGCCTTTACGGCGCCGTGTCAAATACCAACTGGATATTTCAATATCTTTCGGCAAAGGAAATCGAGGATGTACACCTGTATACAGCGGCCGATGGCGTCGTGGAAATCCATATCCTGCTCAGGCATCCGCAACCCTGGGGCTGTTCGCTGCAATACGAAGGCAATGCTTTGCTGGTTCGGGTCAAACGCCAGCCCAATCCGTTAAGTTTACCCCATCTGCGCATAGCAATCGATGCCGGCCATGGCGGCAATAACCTGGGTGCCAAAGGGCCCACCGGTGCACAAGAAAAAGACCTTACGCTGCTGTTGGCCAAAGAACTGCAGGCAGCCCTTCGCCGCCTGGGCGTACAAACCTTCATGACCCGAACCCACGACACCACCCTGAGCATGCTGGAGCGCGAAAACCTCCTGCGCCAGGCCAACCCGGATCTCCTGCTCAGCATTCACCTCAATGCATCTGACAACCCCGTAGAGGTTTCCGGCACCAGCACCTATTACCATTATGCCGGATTCCGTACCCTAAGCCTGGCCATCTATCATCATCTCGTTGAGACCGGCTTACACGAGTTTGGCAATGTGGGCAATTTCAACTTTGCCCTAAACGGATTAACCGATTTTCCAAATGCCCTTATTGAAGTAGCTTTTCTCTCCAATCCCGCCGATGAAGCCCATGTGCTGGATCCGGAATTCAGGAAAAAAATCATTCACGCCATCATTGCAGGACTCAAGGATTTTCTGGACAACTGCAAAAAAGTAAGTACACCGTAAAAAATCTGGATTTTGTCCACCATTTCGATGGACAATCCCTTAACTTTGTCCAAATTGGCATTACAGGTATGCATCCCGATGTTGAAGCTTTTCAGAGATACAGGGAACAGATGAATGAGCTCATCCTGAGCAAGCAAAATAAGGTGATCAACCGGCTTTTTAACTTGGATACCCATACTTATCAGGATGGAGCTTTACCGGCAAAAACCAAAGAAATGCTGGGATTAGTGGCCAGCATGGTATTGCGATGTGATGATTGCATCAAGTACCATCTGGGCAAATGCAAAGAGCTGGGGGTAAGCACCGCGGAAATGTATGAGATCTTTGCCGTAGCCAATATTGTGGGAGGCACCATTGTGATTCCCCATACACGCCGGGCTGCAGAATATTGGGAAGCCTTGCAACAATAACCATTTCAAACATAATATCGTATTCTTTTATCCGTTTCATCTATACCCAATTTTCAATGAACATGGAAACGACAACCGTGCAGACGCCACAACCCCTTACGCCAAAAGATTTTGCTACCGACCAGGAAGTGCGCTGGTGCCCGGGCTGCGGGGATTATTCCATTTTAAAACAAGTGCAAACTGTGATGCCCACGCTGGGTATTCCCAGAGAGAATATTGTCATTATTTCGGGCATTGGTTGTTCATCCCGTTTCCCATATTACATGAACACTTATGGCATGCATTCCATCCATGGCCGCGCCACGGCCATTGCATCGGGGCTCAAAGCATGCAGGCCTGAATTAAGCATCTGGATCGTGACTGGCGATGGGGATGGCCTTTCTATCGGCGCCGGGCACATGGTGCATATCCTGCGCCGTAACTTTGATGTGAATATTTTATTGTTTAATAACCAAATTTATGGGTTAACCAAGGGACAGTATTCTCCCACCTCAGAAGAAAACAAAATCACCAAGTCAACCCCATACGGCAGTATCGATCATCCGTTTAACCCGCTGGCGCTTGCATTAGGTGCCGATGCCAGCTTCATTGCCCGCAGCATGGATCGCGATCCCAAACATTTGCAGGAAATGCTGAAGCGAGCCCACGCACATCAGGGTGCATCGTTTCTGGAAATCTATCAAAATTGCAACATCTTCAACGACGGAGCTTTTGAAATCTTCACGGAAAAAGCTACTAAAGCCGATGAAACTGTGTTTTTGGAACATGGCAAACCCCTTATCTTCGGCGCTCAACGCAACAAAGGCATTCGGCTGGATGGCTTAAAACCCGTTGTGGTGAGCCTGGATGAAGGATATTCAGCCGATGATCTTTGGATACACGATGAGCACGATCTTTACAAAGCACAGATGCTGGTTCGCCTCTTCGACGATCCTGCTGTCGAAGGACATTTTCCAAGGCCTTTTGGCGTATTTTATGAGACTCAGCGCCCCACTTACGAAGCATTGCTGCAACAACAAATTGAAATGGCAAAAGGCAAATATGGTGTGGGCGATTTAGATAAATTGCTGGCAGGCAGCGAAACCTGGACAATCAATTAACGATTATTTCCTTTTCTCACGTAAAACAACAGGACGCACTGGTGGATATTCTCGTGCGTCCTGTTTTTATACCATGGATGATTCACCTGATTTTTTACTCATCCGGCCCGTGCATGATCACCCGACCACCCGGCGGAGGACCGCCACCAGGCGGGCGTCCTGGAAACATAAAGAAATTATGATCCCGATTAGGTTGCGGGAAATTAGCCCCTTTAAAATTGCGCAAGTTATAAGTAAACGTCAGCAAGAAATACTGTTGCAATACGCTGGTCGTGCTGTTTTCAATATAAGTTTCCGTTACATTGCGATTAATGCTGCGATTTTGTTTCAATAAATCAAATACAGTCAACTGCAATTCCCCATTTTGCTTTTTGAAGAAATGTTTGCCAATGCTGGCATTCCACAACAGATAAGGTTTATCATAAGCTTCACCCAGGCCATTGTATTTCTCATACGTAATGTTATTATCCAGTTCGAATCCCTTCCAGAAAATCCAGTTGATACGCGCACTGGCACTATTGGAAAAATAGTTGCTGTTTAAATTAGGCTGAATGGAATTTTTTACAATGTTGTAATTGGGTGTATAAGACAGGGTGAAATCCAGATTTTCGCTGATGTTGCTGCTGATCACAATCGGAAAAGTAATACCAAAATTATTTGCATAGTTCTTGATATTGTTCACCAAGCCTGGTGACCGGCTGTAATTGATGCCTCCGCTCAGATTCAGGTTAGATTTCATGAATTTTAACGGTAAGCCCAACGTTGCAAATGACCGGATGCTCCATGCTCCATTCAGGTTAACCGGATAGGTAAGCTGAGAACCTTTATTCAATACCACACCATGTGCCAATACACTATCCTGCATGGCAGTGATGGTGGCATTGGTAATATCATTCTGGCTTTGCTGAATACCCAGAAAAGCAAAAAACATCCTATTCTTATCCGTGTTCACTGCGGAATAGCGCACGAATACCGATTGGGTGGTTTGTTGTTTGAGATTCGGATTTCCCGTGCTGAGTTGCAACGGATTGGAATTATCTACCACGTCCTGCAACTGGCTGATGGAAGGTGCATTGGTTGACGTCCGGAAAAAAACTCTTAGATTCTTGGTATTGCCAATCTTATAGCGCAGCATGGCATTGCCAAGCAGATTGTAAAATGTCCGCTTCACGGTGAAATCCATGGGGAATACCCTGTCACCTTCCAGATTAGCGATTTGATAAGAAAGGCCTGCAGTGAAAAATAAATTATCATTAGCCCGATAACGATAGCTGGCACCCAGTTGGTTAGAGGTATAATAACTCTTGTAATCATTCGTCAATCCGGTATCCAGCATGGAAAACTGTTGTTTGACCGGATCAAATTGAAAGGTATTTTTATTGGAATAACCGCTGGTATAAGAAGTGTTGTAAGTGAGCAATAACTGGCTCTTCTGACCAATGGGTTCTGTGTAGTCCAGATTTGCAGAAATTTGATTGGTATGGGAATTAAGCTGAGATTGCTGATAGGTGGTATCAAAACTGTTGCTGGGATCTTTGTAATAGCTGTTGGTAGCCTGCAAGAGATTGGTACCGTTTTTTTCGCTGAATTCCGTATGGATGTTCAGCGAAATGGTTCGGCCTCTTTTGTTAAATGCATGACGCCATAGCAAATCGTCTGCAAAATTATATCCGTTATTGTGTGCATTCCGCTGGGTATTGGTTTGGCTTACGAGTGCACTGTCGGTTGTGAAATAGGCTCCGGCCACAGCACTGGAGCTGTTATAGGTTTGTGTATTAAAACGTGGAGTGAAGATGATGGAATTTTTATCGTTGATTTGATATTCCAACCGTAGGTTCACCCGATGATTATAGTTGGTTGCGCTGGACAAATCGTTTTCATGATAAAGCTGATTGGCGTTCTGAGAAACAAAATAAGTGCGATCTAATGTTTGTTGGTTATGGTTGTTGGTGGTGTTAAAGAAATAGCTACCCGTAACGGTAATTTTTTTTCCCCAGTCATCCGAGTAATTCAGGCCAATAGAATTGGTGGTTACAATTCCATTTTGCTGGCCAACCAAGAAATTGCCGATACCTCCGGCGCCCCGATAACCACCCCTTCCTCCAAAACCGCCACCACCGCCGGTTACGCCAAGCAAATCCTGAAAAGCAAAGTTCTGTTGATTTACGTTGTTGCTCATGCCGATGAGCGAAATGCGGCGATCACCGTTGAAGAAATTGATATTGCCTCCCAGCGAATAACGAGAGTCGCTTCCGTATCCGGCATACAATTTCCCAAACTGTCCATTGCGGCGATCAGGCCGGGTGACAATATTGATGGTTTTCTGAGACTGGCCATCATCAAATCCGGTAAATTGTGCTTGATCGCTCATTTTATCAAACACTTCCACCTTATCCACAATTTCGGCAGGCAGGTTACGTAAGGCCGTGGTAGGATCATCGCCGAAGAATGGTTTGCCATCTACCAGCACTTTCTGCACGGTTTCACCATGTGCGGTAACAGAACCATCCTTGTTTACGATGATGCCCGGCATCTTACCCACCAAGTCTTCAGCAGTGGCATTGGGATTGGTTTTGTATGCCTGTGCATTATATTCCACCGTATCACCTTTCATTTGGCTGGGCGGCACCTGTCCCACCACTTTTACTTCCTGTAACATCGTCTTCGTGGGCTGCAGGTACACCACACCCAGATTCAGGGGTTGACTGTTCTCTATGGAAATAAGCCGTTGTAAAGTTTGATACCCCAAATAAGAAATATTAAGCCGATACTTGCCATTGGAAAGATTGCCAATGTGAAAATGTCCCTGCGTGTCTGTGAGACCGAATAATTTTTTAGAGGTATCCTGCTGCGAAGTAAGCACCACCGTGGCACCAATTAATGGCGTTTTGGTTTGGCTATCCTGCAAAGTGCCACTCACGGAGAGCTCCTGAGCCCAGCTATAGCTAAAACTCAGGAAAGCTATCAGTATGGTGAATGCTATCTTTTTCATGTGTAAACGTTTTATTCCCATAGAAAATCATGTTTATCTTAT
>JADGHY010000066.1 GCA_019683625.1 Thermoflavifilum sp.
AAATTATGGCAACCATTCAACGTGAAACGCTGGCCCCCCTTCATGAAAAGATCGTGGTAAGGGTTGAAGAACAGGATTATATGCCAGCCTTTGAAAAAACACTGAAAGATTATCGGAAAAAGGCGCAGATTCCCGGTTTTAGAAAGGGCATGGTGCCGGTGAGTTTAATCCGCAAAATGTACGGTCAGGCTATTTTCACTGAAGAAGTGATTCGTGCTGCCGAACAACAGCTCACCCAATATTTGGAACAAGAAAAACTGGATATATTTTCTCAGCCTTTGCTGCTCGACAGCGAGGTTCCTCAGCTGAATGTAGCCAGTCCGGGAGATTATGCATTTGCCTTTGAAATTGGCCTCAGGCCCCAATTTCAGCTCAGTCTTCTCCAGCCGTCCACTGAGCTCCAGCAATATCAGATACAGGTAACCGATCAGATGGTAGACGATGAGATAGAATATCTGTTGCGGCGGTATGCTACGAGAGAAAAAATTGAACGATTTGAGCAGGACGATGATTTTGTACAGGCCAGCTTTGAACAGGTTGACGAACAAGGGGAAGTGCTGCCTGATGGCCGGAAGCAACAGCTGAGTTTTTTGCTCAAGGAAATTGATCCGGCTCACAAGGCAGAATGGGTGGGCAAACAGGAAAAGGAAGTGGTGGTTTCGGCACTTCATGAAATGTTTTCCGGCGAAAGTTTAACCTATATGCTGGGCAGGCTGGGATTGGATAAAGAAGATCCGGCAGCCGCATCGACCCGGTTTCGCATCACCATCGAAGAAATAGGCCGCCTCAAGAAGCCCGCATTAGAAATTGAATTTTTCAATCGGGTGTTTCCTGAGGAAAATATTCAGACTTTGGAACAATTCCGCCAGCGGGTAAGCGAAGAAATAGCCTATTATTATCAGGAAATTGCGCAGGAAAGGTTACGCAACGAATTGATGGAAAAATTGATCCACGAAACCGATATACCTTTGCCGGAGGCATTTCTCCGGCATTTGATAGCCCGGAATCAGTCGCAACCGGCCGAATCTGTGGACGATGAAACCCTGCATGCTTTCCTGCATCAATTGCGGTGGACGCTTATTGCCCAGCAATTGGAAAAACAATCTGGCGTGGAAATTACCCAAGAGGATATTGTCCAAAAAGCAAAGGCAGATTTTGTTCAATATTTTGATGTCTATAGCCAGAAGCATACACCCGAATATATCAATCGGTTTGCCCTACAGCTCTTGCAAAACGAGAAAACCTTTGAGAAATATGCTTTAGAAGCAAAAAACCAGAAGTTGCTCGACTGGGCACTTCAGCAAATTACCGTTAAACCTATCTCCGTGAGCCTGGATGAATTTAAGGCACTCATGGAAAAAGCATTACCTCATCACACCCATCCACATAGCCATGAACATGAGCACCAACATGCATGATGAATTTCGCAAGTACGCGGTGTATCACCAGCGTATCAACAGCCTGGCTTTTGATCAGTATACCAGGCATACCGTGAAAGCACTTACCCCGTATATCATTGAGGAAAGGCCATTGAATGTGGCTTCCATGGATGTGTTTTCCCGATTGATGATGGATAGGATTATTTTTCTGGGTGAGCCTATTGACGATTATGTGGCCAATATTGTGACGGCACAATTGCTTTTCCTGGAATCCACCGATCGGGGGCGCGACATCCAGATGTATATCAACAGTCCGGGTGGCAGTGCTTATGCGGGCTTGGGTATTTATGATACCATGCAGGTGATTCAGCCTGATGTGGCTACCATTTGCACGGGTATGGCTGCCTCTATGGCTGCCGTGTTAATGTGTGCCGGGGTTAAGGGCAAACGCACGGCGCTCAAACATTCGCGCATTCTTATTCATCAGCCCAGCGGGGGCATTTCCGGTCAGGCTTCCGATGTAGAAATCACAGCCCGGGAGATTTCAAAAGTGAAAAGAGAATTGTATGAAATCATCGCTTTTCATTCGGGCCAGGATGTGGAAAAAATTGAACGGGATGGGGATCGTGATTTCTGGATGTCGGCCGAAGAAGCAGTCGCATACGGACTGATTGATGAAGTGTTGCAGACCCATCCTCGTAAAAGGCCTGCCGAAGCTGCCTCGACCGACAAAAGCCCCGATCAGGACAAAACACACAAATCTTAAACCGAACAAGAGATGGCAATGACAAAGGATTTCAAGTATATGTTTCATCCGGCTTTGGGACAGGAACCCGATACGGAAGCACCCCCTAAGCTGGAAGAGCTCATCAGCAGCCGTGAATTTGACAAGACTTTCCTGGAACAGCGCCGCGTGTTTCTGTGGGGTGTGGTTGATGATCATTCAGCACGCGAAGTAGTCAACCGCCTCCTCTATCTGGAAGCTAAAGCGCCCGGGAAAGAGATCACATTATTTATCAACAGTCCGGGTGGGATTGTATCATCGGGCATGGTCATTCATGATACCATGCGCCTGATCAGCTCGCCGGTGGCCACCGTGTGTATGGGGCTGGCTGCTTCTATGGGATCTATTATCCTTTCGGCCGGAGAAAAAGGCAGACGCTTTATTTTCCCGCATGGTGAGGTGATGATTCATCAGCCCAGTATCGGCGGCTATCAGGGCACATCGGCAGATCTGGAAATCCAGGCCAGGCAAATCCGCAAGACCAAAGAACTGGGTGCCCGTATCCTGGCAGAGAATTGCGGACAGCCCATTGAAAAGATATTGAAGGATTTTGACCGGGATTACTGGATGGATGCACAGGAAGCCGTGCAATACGGGATTGTGGACAAGATCGTCGAAAAACTTTAAGCAGCATGAAAGAACAAGACGGCAATCATCATACACAAGGCTCTCGGAATCGCCCGCGATGCTCATTTTGCGGACGTTCCCAAGACGAAGTGCGTATCCTGATTTCCTCTGAAAAAGCCAATATCTGCGACATCTGTGTAGCACAGGCCCAGGAACTGATAGCCGAGGAATTTGGTGCCGGTGCCCGATCTGCACAACCTTTTTCCCTGAAAATTGCCAAGCCGGTTGAGATCAAAAAATTTCTCGATGAATATGTCATTGGCCAGGATGAAGCGAAAAAGGTACTGGCCGTGGCAGTGTATAATCATTACAAACGGTTGAAATACCATTCCCGACCAGATGATGTAGAAATTGAAAAGTCGAACATCATCATGGTGGGAGAAACCGGCACTGGGAAAACGTTATTAGCCCGATCTATTGCTAAGCTCTTACGCGTCCCGTTTACGATTGTGGATGCTACGGTGTTTACGGAAGCAGGTTATGTGGGAGAAGATGTGGAAAGCATTCTCACCCGCCTGCTTCAGGTGTGCGATTACGATGTATCGGCTGCCGAAAAAGGTATCGTGTATATTGATGAAATTGATAAAATTGCCCGTAAGGGTGATAATCCTTCTATTACACGCGACGTGAGCGGCGAAGGCGTACAGCAGGCTTTGCTAAAATTGCTGGAAGGTACTGAGGTGCTGGTGCCGCCCCAGGGAGGCAGAAAGCATCCGGAACAAAAGATGATCAAAGTGAACACCCAGCATATTTTGTTTATCTGCGGAGGCGCTTTTGAGGGTATCGATAAAATCATTGCCCGCCGCATTCAAACCCATACCATTGGCTTTAAAACCGAACAAGAAAGCCATTTTGAGCGCGACCAGATTTTGCGGCATGTCAATGCGCAAGATCTGAGAGCCTTTGGCCTGATTCCCGAACTGATTGGTCGTCTGCCCGTGATTACCTATCTGAATACACTCGATCGAAAAGCATTGCGTGCCATTCTCACGGAACCCAAAAATGCATTGATCAAACAATATAAAAAACTGTTTGCCCTGGAGGGTATTGAATTGCAAATTGATGAGGAAGTACTTGATTTCATTGTGGATAAAGCGATGGAATTTAGGCTGGGAGCACGCGGATTGCGTTCTATATGCGAAATCATCATGACCGATGCCATGTTTGAATTGCCTTCTGCTAATCAGAAAGTGTTTCACCTAACCCTGGAATATGCTCGCCAGAAACTCGATGCCAATGCGGTTTCTCGCCTGAAAGTAGCATAATGCTATGAATTATCGATCATGCCCTCATGGTATGAGGATATGATACAAGTTGAGCCTAAATAAACACCTTCAGGACAGCGCCTGATCCAGGTCTTGCAGCAGGTCTTCCATATTTTCAATACCCACACTCATGCGAATCAATCCGTCTGTAATGCCACTTTTTTCCCGTTGTTCGCGTGGCACCCCGTAATGTGTCATGGATGCCGGATGGCAAACCAGTGTATCGCATGTGCCGAGCGATACGGCCCGCACGCACAATTGCAACCTGTCTATAAACCTTTTGCCTGCCGATAGTCCATCCTTCAGTTCAAAACTTAAAATGGCACCGGGATGTTTCATTTGTTTCTGGGCAATTGCAAAATCGGGATGAGAGGATAATCCAGGATAATTCACGCGGCTCACGGATGGATGTTTTTCCAGAAAACGGGCAATTTGCATTGCATTTTCACAATGCCTTTGCATGCGCAATTCAAGGGTTTTCATGCCAATGGTTAGCAAATAAGCATCGAAGGCATTGCTGTTGCCACCCAGCAAACGGGCTATTTTAGCCACATGCTGTTCCATTTTTTCTATATCTCTTCCCACCAGCACACCACCAACAGCCGTACCATGTCCGTTTAAAAATTTAGTAGTGGAATGGAATACATAATCAGCACCATATCGGAAAGGTTGTTGCAAATAAGGTGAGGCAAAGGTATTATCCACAGCAGTAGTTAAATGATACTGTTGAGCCAATTGGATGCAGGCTTCCAGATCCACACAGCGAAGTGTAGGATTGGCAGGGGTTTCCAGATACATCATGCGGATGCGTTTTTCCTCTTTCAACACTTTTTCAACCTGCTGCAGATCGTGCATATCCATGATGATAGTTTCCACACCCAGTCCGGGTAAAATTTTCTGCAATAATTCGTCAGTACCGCCATAGAGAGACAAGTGTGTGATTACTTTATCGCCTGCATGCAATTCACTGAGGAATAAGGTAGTGAGTGCAGCCATGCCCGAAGCATGCAGGATAGCTTTAGCCTGCATGGGGTTCCCTTGTGCATCGTGCAGCTTGTAGGTTTCCAATGCAGCAATCTTTTGTTCCGCTTCCGTGAAATTAGGATTACCCCATCGCGTATAAATGTATCCTTTTTCTTTTCCGGTAAAACGGTTCATGCCTTGTTCGGCCGTGTCAAACACAAATGTGGAGCTGGCATAAATCGGGGTCAGATGCGCATATTGCGGATCGGGGATATGTCCCGCATGCACACAATGGGTGCCAAAACCTTGAAGGGATTGTTTTTTCATGATCGACGGGTAATACATTTAACAATGAAGACCCTCAAAATTACGTAAGTTCAAGGACGTGATTGCAGGATGTGGCAACAGTGTAACAGAGGATATTGTTTTTGACAAAACAGAGATACATGATCCATTAATTTTTCAAACAGTTGTGATGCCGATGTAAACTTCGTTTTATCTTGCTATAAATCCCGGAAATGAAAAAGAAATACTATGTCTTAGCCCTATCATGCATTTGGGTGAGCATGATGACGCAACTATTATCCTTGCAAGGCTTTGCGCAATCGGCTTTTCAGCCTGCAGCATATTTGACATTGCTGGGCATTTATCATCAGCAAAGCCTGGCCGCCTATGCTGCGTTGGCAGATACGATGGCCCATCAGGCCGATCTGAGGGCTACGAGAGCCGACAGTGTGTTGCTCTCCGCAGCGGTTAAACTCATCTATCGTTCACCCGACGTGGGTTTGAGCAACAGCTGGGATTTATGGGTGCAGGGTGATAGCCTGGCCATTGTGAGTGTGCGGGGCACGGTAAACAGGCCTGATTCCTGGCTGGAAAATTTCTGGGCAGCTATGGTGCCTGCACAGGGTGAATGGCAGATCAACGACAGCACGCGTTTTACCTATCGCTTAGCCGATGATCCCCGTGCGGCCGTGCATGCCGGCTGGCTGCTGGGGATGGCATCTATGGCTCCGGATGTGGTGAAACACTTGCATGAAATATACCAGCAGGGTTTTCGGAAAGTAATCATTACCGGTCATAGCCAAGGAGGTGTCATCAGCTATTTGTTGGCTGCATATCTGCACTATTTACCCGATCCGGTCGTGGCCGACAGCCTGCATTATCAGGTCTATGCCAGTGCAGCACCGCGCCCCGGCAATCTTTATTTTGCTTATGATTTTGATCATGCCTTTCGCAACAATGCTTTTCATATTGTGAATCCGGAAGATTGGGTGCCCCAGACGCCTCTTTCCATCCAGACGTTGCACGACATGGTGGCAGTAAATCCCTTTCAGGATGTGAGCAGCCTGTTTCGCAATTCAAACTGGCTGGTGCGTTGGTATTTGCGTCATCAGTTCCACAAGCTTGACCGGCGTACGCAAAAAGCCAATCAATTTATGACCCGGTTTTTTGGCAAGAAGATGCAAAAAGCTATTAAGCAATATTTACCTCAGCTGCATTTTCCCCAATATGTATCTTCCGCAGAATACGTATCGGCCGGTATTCCCGTGGTACTTAAGCCCGACAGCATTTACTTCAAACGGGCAGTTTTCAACGGGAAAAATTATTTTGTTCATCATGCACTCAGCGCTTATGCTTATTTGGTTAAGATCAATTTTTTCCAAGCATCCACTTCACATCAATAATGAGTCTGATCGTCATCATTGGTCTGGCAGCAGCATGTTGTACAACCCTGAGTTTTATTCCTCAGGCCATCCAGACCATTCGCACACGCAACACCAAAGACATTTCCCTTGGTATGTATGTGCTTTTTACCACAGGCACCCTGTTGTGGCTCATCTATGGCATCTTCAGCCACAGCCTGCCGGTGGCGCTGGCCAATGCAGTGACTTTGGTATTCGCAGGCATTATCCTGATCTACAAAATCAAATATCATTGATTGGCGAAATCGGCTTACATTTGCTTGCAATTATTTGAGAAAATAATTGCATATGCCTTCCTCTACATCTCGTATCTGGAAAGAAGGGCTCACCTTCGATGATGTGTTACTGGTTCCTGCTTATTCTACGGTGTTGCCTCGCGAAGTGGATATCACCACCCGGCTTACCCGTAGCATTCGGTTAAACATACCCATGGTATCGGCGGCTATGGACACGGTCACCGAAGCCGATTTAGCTATTGCCCTGGCCCGGCAAGGCGGCATTGGCATTTTGCATAAAAACATGTCTATTGAGCGACAGGCCGAGCAGGTGCGCAGGGTAAAACGCAGCGAAAGCGGTATGATCATCGACCCGATTACATTGCCGGAAACGGCTACCATAGCCGAGGCATTGCGCATCATGAAAGAAAATAAAATCGGAGGCATCCCCATCGTGGATCATGAGAAAAAACTGGTGGGTATCCTCACCAATCGCGATCTGCGCTTTGAACGCGATGGGAAAAGGCCAGTGAGTGAGGTGATGACAAAAGAGCATTTGATTACTGCTCCCGAAGGCACGGATCTGAAGAAAGCGGAGCGCATCCTGCAGCAACACAAAATTGAAAAGCTTCCGGTGGTCAATAAAAAGGGCGTGTTGGTGGGGCTGATCACCTATCGAGATATTTTGCAATTGCAGAGTTATCCGCATGCAGTGAAAGATGGCCTGGGGCGCCTGCTGGTAGGCGCCGCCGTGGGCATCACTGCCGACATGCTCGATCGGGTGCATGCCCTGGTGCAGGTAGGCGTGGATGTGGTTACTTTAGACAGTGCCCATGGTCATTCGAAGGGGGTGATCGAGGCCTTGAAAAAGATAAAGAAGCATTTTCCCAAATTGCAGGTTATTGCTGGCAATGTGGCCACGGCTGAAGGTGCAAAAGCACTGGCAGAAGCCGGTGCCGATGCGGTGAAGGTGGGCGTGGGGCCTGGCTCGATTTGCACTACCCGTGTGGTGACGGGCGCAGGCATGCCGCAACTTACGGCCATCATGGAAGCTGCAGCAGCATTAGAAGGTACCGATATTCCCGTGATTGCCGACGGAGGCATCCGCTACACAGGAGATATGGTTAAAGCTATTGCTGCCGGCGCATCGTGTATCATGGCCGGCTCCATATTTGCCGGCACTGAAGAAAGTCCGGGGGAAACCATCATCTTCGAAGGACGAAAGTTTAAATCTTACCGTGGCATGGGCTCTCTGGAAGCCATGGCCGAAGGCAGCAAAGACCGGTATTTCCAGGATGTGGAGGATGATATCAAAAAGCTGGTGCCGGAAGGCATTGTAGGCAGGGTGCCCTACAAAGGAATGGTGCATGAAGTAGTACAGCAGTTTGTGGGGGGCTTGCGGGCAGGCATGGGCTATTGCGGATGCCGCAATATTGAAGAACTGCAACATGCTAAAATGGTGAAGATTACGCCGGCTACTGTGATCGAAAACCATCCCCACGATATCATCATTACCAACGAAGCACCCAATTACTGGCGCAGATAGCATGCAACATCAACGGCAAGAGGATGCACTTAGGCTTTAGATTCGGGATTTGTTTGAGCTTGTTTTTAGCCACCCTGGGATGGGCTTCTGCACAGGCAATATACCCCACCTCATTTGCATCCCATGCAGCACCTGGCCTGCGGGTGAGCGTGCTTACCTGTGGCACGGGCAGCGAATTATATACGCTTTTCGGGCATAGCGCCATCCGGGTGATCGATAGCAGCAGAGGGCTCGATCTGGTATTTAACTACGGGACTTTTGACTTCAGTGATCCGCATTTTTACTGGAAATTTATTCGTGGCAAATTGCTGTATTTCCTCTCGGTGCAGGATTTTCCCTCATTTTATCAGGAATATGTACAGGACCAGCGTGCCGTGAGAGAGCAGGTATTGGATTTGCCCGCATCTGTGAAACAGCAAATTGAAGAAGCGCTTTTTCTGAATGCCCAGCCCGAAAACCGTTTTTACCGATACGATTTTATTTTTGACAATTGCACCACCCGGATCCGCGATTTGTTGCAACGCGCTATTGGCAGCGGGCTGCAATGGCATTTGCGGAAGCAGGAAATCATTACTTTCCGGCAGGCCTTACATCCTTATCTGCAGCGGGTGCCCTGGGTGGAGCTTGGGATTAACCTGATGCTGGGAGCTCGTGCCGACCAGCCCATCCGTGGCCAACAGATGATGTTTTTACCCGATTCCCTGGAATGGGCCCTTTCGCAAGCCAGCTTTGCCGGCAGGCCACTCGTCAAAGAGCAGCTCACCATTTATCAACCTCATCATCAACCCGATGATAATGGGCTATTTTCCCCCTGGTTAGTGATGTTGCTCATCGGCATGTTTTTCGTTTTTTACACC
>JADGHY010000067.1 GCA_019683625.1 Thermoflavifilum sp.
GTGGGGCATTGTGCCGGCTCATTTGAACGAGCTTTCACCCCCTTCGGCCCGGGCTATCCTGCCTGGTTTTGCTTATCAGATCGGGAATCTGATCATGTCAAAAATGGCACCCATTCAGGCCGGCCTGGCCGAACATCAGGGCAATGATTATGCTGCCGTGCTGGGTTGGACAGTGGTGATTGTAGCAATATGCCTGTCTTTGACTACGGCTTTGGGAAAAGAAGCGCGGGCAGTGACACTCGATGTGAAGACAGATGTTTAGCGCAGATCAACTCAAAGGGTGCGTTTCACACTAACTTCTTCGAAGCCTTCGAGCATATCGCCCACTTTGATATCGTTGTAGTTTTTAATGGTGAGCCCACATTCCATGCCGGCGGGCACTTCTTTCACATCGTCTTTAAACCGTTTCAGCGATCCCAGCTCGCCCGTGTAAATCACTATGCCATCCCGGATCAAATGCACGCGGGTGTTGCGGGTAAGTTTCCCTTCGAGAACCTGGCAGCCGGCGACAGTATTTTTTTCGAATTTAAAGGTTTGTTTGACTTCCACGCGGCAGGTCACCTTTTCCTCGATCTTAGGTTCGAGCATCCCCTCCATGGCGCTCTTGATCTCTTCAATGGCATCGTAGATGACCGAATAGGTTCGGATTTCAATATTTTCTTTTTCGGCGAGGCGGGCGGCTTGCATGGAGGGGCGTACTTGGAAACCAACGATGATGGCATCGGATGCACTAGCCAGCAATACGTCGGATTCTGTGATTTGCCCGACGGCTTTGTGAACCACATTTACCACAATTTCTTCGGTAGAAAGTTTTTGCAGGGCATCACTGAGGGCTTCTACGGAGCCATCCACATCGCCTTTAATGATCAGGTTTAACTCCTTAAAGGTACCCAAGGCAAGGCGGCGACCAATTTCATCGAGGGTAATATGCTTGCGGGCACGCATGCCTTGTTCGCGCAAAATCTGGGCACGACGGGTGGCTATTTCTTTGGCTTCACTTTCATCGGTATATACCTTAAACTTTTCTCCGGCCTGAGGAGCCCCATCCAGTCCGAGTACCTGCACCGGAGTAGACGGGCCTGCCGCCTGAATCCTTTGTCCGCGTTCGTTGAACATGGCTTTCACCCGGCCATAATGGGCTCCGGCCACAATCACATCGCCAGGATGGAGGGTGCCATTCTGCACGAGCAAGGTAGCCACATAGCCCCGGCCTTTGTCGAGCGAAGCTTCGATGACGGTGCCTACTGCAGGACGGTTAGGATTGGCTTTAAGTTCGAGGAGTTCGGCTTCAAGCAGAATTTTTTCCAGCAGCAAGTCTACATGCAATCCTTGCTTGGCAGATATTTCCTGGCTTTGGTATTTGCCACCCCAATCTTCCACCAGCAGGTTCATCGCCGCCAGTTGTTCTTTGATTTTATCAGGATTAGCGCCTTCTTTATCAATCTTGTTGATGGCAAAAATCATGGGCAAGCCTGCTGCCTGGGCATGTGAGATGGCTTCTTTTGTCTGAGGCATCACCGCATCGTCGGCAGCGATGACAATGACGGCAATATCGCCGACGGTGGCGCCTCGGGCGCGCATGGCCGTAAAGGCTTCGTGGCCGGGTGTGTCCAGGAAAGTAATCTTTTTGCCGTTGGGCAGGCTCACCTCATAAGCACCAATATGTTGGGTGATGCCTCCGGCTTCACCGGCAATGACATTGGTATTGCGGATGTAGTCGAGCAAAGAAGTTTTCCCATGATCCACATGTCCCATGATGGTGACGATGGGCGGGCGGGGTACCAGATCTTTTTCATCGTCTACCAGCTCTTCTTCTTCCGTTTCTGCCTCCTGTTCATCCAGGCCGATAAATTCCACTTCATAGCCGAATTCATTAGCCACCAGCTCAATGACTTCGGCATCCAGCCGCTGGTTGATGGATACCATCAACCCTAGGCTCATACATTTGCTGATGACATCGGCATAGCTCACGTCCATCAAGTTGGCCAACTCGCTCACCGACACAAATTCGGTAACCTGAAGCAGCTTGCTCTCCGACGTTTCGGCTGATTGTTGGCTTTGTTCTTCCCGTTTGGCCCTACGGTATTTGGATTTAGCCGTTTTGCTATGTGAGGTAGCACTTAATTTAGCCAGGGTATCCTTGATCTTTTCCTGAATTTCCTTTTCGTCAATCACTTCTTTTTCGGGTGCATGATGCTTGCGATCGCGATGGCGGTGATCCTTCCGGTCTTTTCTGGATTTATCTTCCTTGTCGCGAATAGTTTCATCCAGTTTTTTCTCAATCGGGATTCGTTTTCTTTTGCGTTTTTCTTTGGGTTGTGCGGCTGAACGCGATTCTTTTTCCTTGCGATCAGGTTCAACGGGGAGTTCAATTTTCCCGATGATTTTGGGGCCGGTGAGGCGTTCGGCTTCAATATTTTCAATCACCGGCTCGGGTGTTTTTTCAGGTTCAGGAGCCGGTGGAGGGGACACAGGCTCAGGTTCAGGTGCCTGATGTGCTGCAACGGGCTCGGGTACGGGTGTAGATTCTTTCGTTTTTTTAGCGGAAGATTTAGTGGATTTTTTTGTTTTAGGGGCCGGAGCAAGGACTTCTGGATCTATTTTCCCGACAATCTTTGGGCCTTCCAGTTTGGGTGCTTCGGTAGGCACCATTTCGGTTTCTGCATTTGCCTGTTCTGTTGCTGGTGAGGTTTTGCTTTGTGGCTCCGGAGAAGGGGGTTCCTGGGTTTCTTTTTTGGGTAAAATATCTGAGGCTATGCCTCGTGGAAGATCAATTTGTTCGCTCTTTTTCTTGTTGACCTTATCTTGTTGAAATTCTTCCTGCAATGCCAGATACATCTCTTCTGTGAGCCTGGAATTGGCCGACATGTCAGACATATCGAATCCCTTTGAGGTCAGGAATTCGATCAGGGTTTCCCGGCCTATATTAAATTCTTTGGCTGCAGCCAATAATCGGGGTGTGTTGGTTTTTTCCGGCATGCGTGAATCCTCAGTTTTTTCAACAGTTTTACAAAGGTACTAAGCTCATGGCGAATGACCGATATTTTCCTCTATTCACTTGGTGAAGAGGAAACAAGCCGATCGTTCGTTGCACATCCTGGCAGCCTGCAATAGCCAGTGGTATGCTTTTTAACCGAATTATGCTGTTTCGTCTTTCTTAAATTCTTCTTCAATAATGCGCCGCACTTCTTTGATGGTCTCTTCTTCCAGATCGGTACGGCGCACGAGTTCTTCTACAGACAGGTCAAGCACGCTGAGTGCTGTATCGCATCCAATGCGTTTAAGTTCATCAATAATCCATTCATCAATTTCGTCTGCAAATTCATCGAGGTCAATATCATATTCCTCTGTACCGTCGCTATCGCGATATACGTCAATGTTATAACCGGTAAGTTCGCAGGCCAGCCTGATGTTCACGCCTCTTTTACCAATGGCAAGGGATACCTGATCGGGTTTCAGATACACGGATGCCCGTTTGTTTTCCGTATCCACTTCCATTCTGGAAACCTTAGCCGGTGTGAGGGCGCGTTGAATAAACAATTGAATATTATTGGTGTAATTGATGATGTCAATGTTTTCGTTGCGGAGTTCGCGCACAATACCATGAATGCGGCTACCCTTCATGCCCACACAGGCGCCCACTGGATCAATGCGATCGTCATAAGACTCTACGGCCACTTTAGCCCTTTCTCCCGGCTCACGCACAATTTTGCGAATGACAATCAGGCCATCAAAAATTTCAGGCACTTCAATTTCCAGCAGTTTAGCCAGGAATGAGGGATGGGTACGGGAAAGAATAATCAATGGCGTATTGTTTTTCATCTCTACTTTCTTCACCACCGCCCGGATGGTTTCCCCTTTTTTGAAATAATCAGATGGAATTTGTTCGGATTTCGGTAAAATCAGTTCATTGCCTTCATCATCCAGCAGCAACACTTCTTTTTTCCAAACCTGATATACTTCCACTGTGACGATTTCCCCAATCCGCTCTGCATATTTTTTGAGCAAAGCATTTTTCTTCAGATCCCCGATGCGGGCGGCAAGGGTTTGTTTAGCGGCCAGAATGGCCCTTCGGCCAAAGTCCTGAATATCCACCTCTTCATACAATTCTTCGCCCACTTCATAGTCGGGCTCAATCTTAATGGCATCGGAATAAGCAATCTGCGTGTTCTCATCGGTCACCTGGCCATCTTCCACAATAAGCCGGCGACGGATGATTTCCAGATCTCCTTTTTCGGTATTCACAATCACGTCAAAATTTTCATCGGTGCCGTATTTCTTGCGGAGCAAGGTTTTGAACACGTCTTCCAGCACCTTCATTAAAGTAGGGCGATCAATATTTTCCGCCTCTTTAAATTCGGTAAAAGATTCAATTAAGTTAATGCTAGCCATAGTATATCACAATAAAGGTTAAAAACGAATTTGCACCCTTGTACACTGGATATCAGCAAAGGGTATTTTCAGTATGTGATGCGCTTTTTTGCTTTTTTTCACATCCAGTACAATAAAATCAGGATGAACTTCCTGAAGCACCCCTTCCTGCTGTTGGTGATCTTTCAGGGTGACCACCACGGTACGCCCGATGTTTTTCGGATACTGGCGATACAATTTTAAGGGCGTGTCAATGCCGGGTGAGGAAACCTCCAGTGAAAAATCATCGTCCGGAAAAATATGGTTTTCGCGCATTGCCCTGCTGAGCGAACGATTGATGTGTGCTAATTCATCGATAGATATACCCTGGTCGCTATCAATGAACACACGCACCACTTGATCCTGATTGACCAGCAAGTCAACCAGAAAATATTCCGGACGCAGGCTCAGCTCCTGGTCTAACAATTCCACAATGGCCTGCCTGATGTCTTCCAGATTTTTCATGATGTTTCGGCTAAAAAAGAAGGGGACAACCACTTGTCCCCTTGCTCGTTCAACTAAATGCCAATGCAAAATTAAAGCTTTTTCTGTTTTCCTGAAAAATTACCCGTCGTTAAGGAAAAGATAAAAGCATCAGCCATTTGCCGGGCGTGATAGATTTTCGGTACCTTTGGAAATATGCTGAAATTGATTGACCTGGCCATTGATATTTTCGTGATTTGGCTGCTCTATAAAATTGTAGCCGAATTTGTGATTCCTTTGTTTCAGATTGGCCGGGAAGTACAGCGCCGCATCAAATCCACACAAGACGCTTCATCCGGTGCCTCTTCCCATGCTTATTCTTCCTATCAGCCATCCCAGAAATCGGCTCGCCAACAGGAAGGCGAATACATTGAGTTTGAAGAAATCAAAGATGAACGAGCTGACGGGAAATAGCCCAATCATATAAGCTACCCGGAGGGGAGAGTAAATAGGCTTGCCAGCCAAATTGCCGGGCTGCTTCCACATTAGCGGGTGTGTCGTCCAAAAATCCAATTTGCCCGGGCTTATATCCAATTTGGGCAGTCACATAAGCATAGCAGGCCGGATCGGGCTTACGAAATCCAATCTGATGAGAATAAAAACAGCGCCGGCATAGGCTGGAAAGCTCAATCCCAGCTTTTTCCCTGATCATAGCCTCGAAGGCCCGTACATGCAGGGGATTGGTGTTGCTCAACAGAAACACCGGAAATTGCTTGCATAAAGCCTGAAACAGCTCCTGCAACCGGTCAACCGGCTTCAAAAGCATGGCATTCCAGGCTTCCATGATCTGCTGATCGCTCACATGAGGAGGCAACCACTGGTGCCATTGTGCCAGAAAAGCAGGTATGGAAATCTGACCTATTTCCCATGCTTGCAGCAACTGCGTGAGGGCTGCCTCTTTCCCTTGCTTTTGAAAACCTAAGGCCTCGAAAGCTTTTTCTGTCCGCAATGGATCCAGCTCCAGGATTACGCCGCCGATATCGAACACCCAGGCCCGAATTTCGCTATCCCAAGCAAGAGCTTTGCCTGAAGCGTTTTCCAAGCGGTGCTGATTGGGTTGGTGTATCCACATGAAGTCAAGCTTAAGGCTGCTGCAATTTATGGTAATATGCGGGAATGCTTTGCTGTTTCTGGTTCAGGCACAAATCACCCAAATGATTCACAGTAAGCCCGTAAAATTTTCCGCTTAAAAATCTGATTCCTGCTCGCCTTGCCATTGTTCATCCAGCGAAATGCCGAAGTTTATCCCATACCCAAAGGCTCTTCCCTTGAACGTGAGTTTTACGTTATTGGGAATGTTTGCCTCTACTTGGAAAGCTTTTAAAAATTTATATCCATCACCAAACAGTACGACATCATACTTAACTGTCTGATAGCGATTTCCTAAAAATTGATTAAAGAAAAAGCTTCCAGTGGTTGGGTTAAAGTTGCGGACGAATACGGTGTCTGTATGGAAGTAGGACGGCTCCGGTAAATACGGATTAAAGGGAGCATAATACGGTGTTGGAAACAGAGGATAAACTAAGATCCTTTTAATCTGATCCAGGCCTTGGGGATCAGTGAATTGGAATTGAATCTGGCTATAGTACCGCTTCAATGTAGCGTGGATTTCCTGATCACTATACACAGAAAAAGTATCGGCATATCCATAAATTTCCGCCAGATAGTTGTCTGAAGCGTTAGCCACAAAATGCCGAGAAGCACCCGCAGTATCATCAATAATCAAAGATTTTTCAGAAAAATTTGCAACGAGATGCATGAGGTATTTGCCGGTAGGAAGCTCAATCTGAAAATCGGGTGCATGCTGCGTCAGATCAATGCTTCCATGTGTCAATAAGGAACTGTCCGATTGCTTGAAAATAAAATAGTCCAGCTCCTGCACCGGAAAGCTTGCTGTAGTATCCGTTGTGCCCAGCAGATAAACATTATCAAAATGGGTTACACCCGTAGCTGGATTATAATCACTTACCTGCGAACGGTCGCCAGCCTGCGGGATAATTTTTATGTAAAGCGGACGACCTACATCCCATGACAACGTATCCAAGCGAAATTCAAAACTGTTCCTGGCCTGGCTGCTCATGTTGGTAAAAGGGTTGGATGCAGAAAGGGTATGGTAAGTATGGCCATAGTCATTGGAATACTGGATGATAAAGTCTTTCGGTCCTGTATTAGATGAACTCATATCGAAACCAAAGGCAGCCACCTGTGTAACTTTTCTTTCTCCCTGTGCCGATTGAAGCGGGAGTTGAAACACTATGGAATCCAAGCCCCTGATGCTCAGGGCATAGCCTGCGGGAAAAGAATCTTTTGCAAAGCCCGTGGCAAAATCGGTAGGTGTTTGCCCCTGATTGTAAAAAATAGCCGCTGCCGCATTTAAGGCTATATCCGGCCTGAGGCTGGTATCATTAAATGTCCACAAGTAAAGATAGGGGGCTTGGGTCCGCCAAAATGCACCCGGCCGATGCCGGCCAGGAAGCATACCTGCCAAGGGGGTAATTTGGGCTTCAAATCCCGAAACTTTAAAGTGCACTTTGTGGTTCAGTTGTGGCTCTGCCGCATGATGATCATCGGAGCGTGAACAGGAAAGCGCATAGCAGAGGATAAACAAGACAATGCCCAGGCAAAAGGCCTGATGAAGATAGGGTCGTATCATTTTTCAAAGGGTTTTTATTGGCAATGAAGCGAAAATAGCTGGCGGATAAGCAGCCGTCAACCCCTGTTTTCGGGGGTTTTTCACGTTCGTAACCCATGCCTTTCAAGAGCTGGGAAAACTTGTTCGCCACCCAGGGGATTTGGATACAGGAAATCCTTAGCTTTGCGTGCTGAATCTTTCAGCTTTTTCGTTCTGGATGAACAGGATGGAAAGCTGTTCGGTCCTATAGCTCAGCTGGTTAGAGCACCTGACTCATAATCAGGGAGTCGCAGGTTCAAGCCCTGCTGGGACCACTGCGTGTATGTTTTTCTTGATTCCGGCTGCATTTAGCCGGAGTTTAGTATGCGCTCGCAAAATGCTGTTTTGCCCGAACATGGGGAAGGAGATCCAGGCGAGCAGAAAACGAAAGAAGCTTTGCACACCGAAAAAATAGGATCATGTTTCGTGAATTTTTATTGATCGCGCCCAACGAATCAAACTTCTACAAGGTAGGCAACAGTGTGGGATATTATCTGACCATTATCCTCATTGTGCTGCTGGTAATTGCCGTGTTGATCTGTCTCCGTTATACCGGACAAGATCAATTCCCACCGCAAGAAGTAGAAGAAGACCAGTAATGCGGGAGTCTGCCTGATTCAATTGCCTGGAGTTTAGCTATTCGTTTCTATGCTTAAGCTCAGCAAAAGCTTCAGGCCCATTTGGATGTTATTTTGGATGTTATTATAGCCTTCTACGTGCTTAATGTTATGTTGGCTTTCCTCATCATCAATCATAAGTCATCAGAATTTCTATCTTTGTTGTGTTTTGTTCCAGGCTGCGTTGGCGACCAAATCTGCTCGTCGGGCGGATTTTATCCCGGACAGCAGTAGAGCCTGAGGCAGTTCAACATGCTTTTTCACCAGATAAAATAATGGTTTCATGAAATTTATTGTCTCAGCCCACACCTTACTCAAGCACTTGCAGCTGATTTATGGCGTGGTAGGCACTAATGCATCTTTGCCGGTTTTGGAAGATTTTCTGATGCAGATTACGAAAGACGGCCGGCTTACCGCAGCGGCCACAGATCTGGAAACCTCGTTGAAAATCTCCATTCCCGTGGAAGCCAACCAAGCGGGGGAGATTTGCATTCCTGCCAAGGTATTGATGGAAATCCTTAAAAATCTGCCCGATCAACCGCTCACCTTTCATATTCATCCTGATAGTGGTGTGGTGGAGATGATCTCCGATAACGGCCGCTATAAAATCGTGGGAGAAAAAGCCGAGAATTTTCCCCGGGAGCCCAAGCCAGAATCCGTGGAGCAAACATTTTCGCTTTCGGGTGAAACGTTGTTAACCGCCATCCAAAAAGGCATATTTGCCATCAGCACCAACGACATGCGGCCGGCCATGACCGGTATGTTGTTCGAACTAGACGCCGAAGGGGCCACATTCGTGGCTACCGATTCCCATCGCCTGGTAAAATATGTGAAAAAGGGATTGGTGTTGGAGCATGCTTCCGGAGCTAAAGGCATCAGTTTTATTGTTCCGAAAAAACCCTTAAATCTGTTAAAGGGATTATTGGGTGAAGATGCCGTGCTACAGGCGTCTTTGAGCAAGAGCCATCTGTTCTTGCAAACAGACGACATGGAAATTGCTTGCCGGTTGATTGATGCCCGGTTCCCGGATTATAAAGTGGTGATTCCGGTAGATAGCCCCTATCATCTGGTGATCCCGCGCGCTGATCTGCAACAGGCTTTACGAAGGATCAGCGTTTT
>JADGHY010000068.1 GCA_019683625.1 Thermoflavifilum sp.
GTATTCATCTGGGCATCAAAGCCGATGCAAATCTCACCAAAATCGACGGGCAATCTTATTCGGATGCATTTAAGTTAAACTATTCACTGGGTGCCTATGCGAAACTGCAAATTTCCCGCTTGTTTGCCTTGCAACCCGAATTGAATTTTGTACAATCAACTTCTACCGTAAGCAATAATTTTGGGGATATTTACAATGATATTGCCAATCCTGATTATCGGAAAAATATCCGGTTGAACTATCTCAGCATTCCCTTGCTAGCCAGCATTGGCGTAACCAATCATTTTTTCATCCAGGTAGGCCCACAATATGGCATCCTGATGAATGATCAGGAAAATTTATTCCAGAATGGAAAAGATGCTTTCAAGAAGGGAGATTTTTCGATGGTTGGGGGTGTGTGGATTGAACTTCCGGCAAGGCTGAATGTGCATGCTCGCTACGTGATTGGCCTGTCGAATATCAATGATATTGATAACCGGGACAACTGGAAGAGCCAGGCCATCCAGGTGGGACTGGGATTTACTTTCTGAGGCAGTAAATCAAAAACTTCTTCCAAAGCTCATTTGCCCTGATGGGCAGATGAGCTTTTTTGCATTACTTTGCAAGCCGGCAGCTTGTTGCCGAAATCTCTTGTATCTTTACCGGCAAAGGATTATTTCAAGGTTTGATTGAGTTAATGTGATATGAACAGATTTTATGTTGATAATCCGGATGAGGAAATGGAATACATGCCCTTGTTCCCCTTGAATGAGGACAGTAACACCGAGCAGGATGTGCAGGATCTGGAAGAAGAGTTGCCCCTGTTGCCGCTGCGGAACACCGTATTGTTTCCGGGGGTGGTATTGCCTATCACCGTTGGCCGTGATAAATCCATCAAAGCTGTGCAGGAAGCCTACCGGCATAATAGGTTGATTGGCGCTGTTGCCCAGGTTGACCCCTCCATTGAAGACCCAGGACCTCAAGATCTTGCCCAGGTGGGCACCATTGCCCGAATTGTGAAATTGATTCGCATGCCCGACGGGGGCACTACCATCATCATCCAGGGAAGGCTCCGCTTCCGCATCCGGGAAATCAGCAGCGAAGACCCCTTCTTCAAGGCCAAATATGCATTATTGCATGATGTACAACCCGATCAGGAAAAGGAATTTGAAGCTTATATTTCTACCATTAAAGATCTGGCCAGCCAACTCATTCAGCTTTCCCCCAATATTCCATCGGAAGCCACCATCATCCTCCGCAATATTGAACATCCTTCTTTCCTCATCCATTTTGTGGCTTCAAACCTCAACAGCGAAATCAAAGAGAAACAACAGCTGCTGGAAATAGATCAACTGAAGGCTCGCGCGGAAATGCTCATCAAGCTATTACAAACTGAACTGCAGCTAGCCGAATTAAAGAACAAAATCACCAGCCGCACCAAAGCCGATATTGACCGGCAACAACGGGAATATTTCCTGCAACAACAGCTGAAATCCATCAAAGAAGAATTAGGAGGTGATGCCAACGAGAAAGAACTGAAGGAAATGCAGAAACGCGCATCGGAAAAGAAATGGACCGATGCAGCACGCGAACTGTTCCAGAAAGAAATTGAAAAGCTGGAACGCATGCACCCTTCCACACCCGATTATTCGGTGATATACAACCACCTGGATTTTATGCTCGACCTGCCCTGGCAGGAATATACCGAAGACCATTATGATTTGAAAAAAGCCCGAAAAATCCTGGATGAAGACCATTATGATATGGATAAAATCAAAGAACGCATCCTGGAATACCTGGCTGTGTTGAAACTGAAGGGCGATATGAAATCCCCTATTCTTTGTTTTGTGGGCCCTCCCGGCATCGGGAAAACATCTTTGGGTAAATCCATTGCCCGTGCCATTGGCCGAAAATACGTGCGGCTTAGCCTGGGCGGATTGCATGATGAAAGCGAAATCCGTGGCCATCGCAAAACCTATATCGGCGCCATGCCAGGCCGCATCCTGCAATCCATCCGCAAAGCTAAAAGCTCTAACCCTGTGATGATCCTGGATGAAATTGATAAAGTAGGCAGCGATTTCCGGGGCGATCCCAGCTCAGCTTTGCTGGAGGTGCTGGATCCGGAACAAAATCATAGCTTTTACGATAACTACCTGGAACTGGAATATGATCTTTCCCGCGTCATGTTCATCGCCACTGCCAATGATATCAGCACCATTCATCCGGCACTGCGCGACAGGCTGGAAATCATTGAACTCAGTGGCTATTCCCTGGAAGAAAAAATTGAAATTGCCCGCCGCCACCTGATTCCCAAGCAACAGGAAGCTCACGGATTGAAAAATGAATCCATTCATTTATCGCCCAAAACCATTGCGCATATCATCCAGCATTATACCCGCGAAAGCGGAGTGCGTGAGCTGGACAGGCAACTGGCTTCCCTGATGCGCTTCCTGGCTAAGGAAAAAGTGCTGCATGGCCAATTACCTAAAACCATCGACCTGCCTATGGTGGAAAAGGTGCTGGGCAAGCCCCGTTTCACTAATGAAAACTATCATGCCGATAATCCTCCCGGGGTGGCTGTGGGATTGGCGTGGACACCCGTTGGCGGTGAGATTCTTTTTATTGAAGTAAGCCTCAGCGAAGGAAAGGGCGAACTCAAGATTACCGGGAACCTGGGCAACATCATGAAAGAATCGGCTATGACGGCATTAAGTTATTTGCAATCTCATGCCAGCACTTACCAGATTGATGCCCAATTGTTTCATCAAAAAAACGTGCACATCCACGTGCCCGAAGGGGCTGTACCTAAAGATGGACCCAGCGCCGGAATTGCCATCCTCACCGCACTGGCTTCAGCCTTCACCGGCCGTAAGGTGAAACCTTACCTGGCTATGACCGGTGAAATCACCCTCCGGGGCGAACTCCTGCCGGTGGGCGGTATCAAGGAAAAAATACTGGCAGCTAAACGTGCAGGCATCAAACGGGTGATCCTTAGCCAACAAAACCGCAAGGACGTGGAAGAAATTGATGCTCGCTACCTGAAAGGATTGCAGATCATCTATGTACAAAAAATGGAGGAAGCCTTGCAGTTGTCCCTCGAAACGCCCAGGCCATCCCGGAAGAAACGGCCAAAAACCTTATCCCTGCATGGATCTCCTGAAATGACAAAATAAAAAGTGCTGAACCTGCCCAGTGGGTGTAATATGATCTGTACGGAAGCAATCTGGTGTCGTAAAACAAGAAGCAAAGGTACTTGCAAGGGAGTGCTCAGCATAACGGTGCACCGGTAGGCCACTGCATTGCTGGGGGCCATTGTCGGCAAAACAGCCCAGAATTAGCCGGCCATCGGGTTTCACGGCTTTACAAGCAATATGTACATACCGTTGAATATCTTGCGCTGCAATCAAAAAATGGAAAGTGGCCCTGTCGTGCCATACATCATAGCTGGTATCAGGTTCAAAATTCCGAACATCCGCAACAATCCATTTTACCCGGCCAGCCTGCTCACCCAGCCGTAGCTGTGCTCGTTGAATGGCCAGCGCTGAAATATCCAGCACCGTTATATCCCGATAGCCAGCCCGGAGCAGGCTGTCGACCAAGGTGCTGTCACCCCCGCCTACATCCAGAATCTTGGCCGTGTGCGGAATATGCAATTGTTGAAATAATGAAACAGAAACCGTAAGCTCTGGCTCATACCAGCTGAATGCTTCAGATGGTTTGCTGGCATAGATCAGATTCCAGTGAGCTTCCCAATCTTTATGCTGCTCATGCATATCGAAATATATTTATTGCACATAAGCATGGATAATCTGATCACCCTGGGTTTCCACAAAAATTTGTTCTTGTAAAGTGGTAGCCAACGAATAACCTGTATAATCGATGTGCACCGGGAAAGCTTTGTGTTGGCGGTCGATGAGCACAAGGGTTTGTAGTTTAGCCGGAATAGCATCCATAAAGGGTTTCATGGCGTAAAACAAAGTGCGCCCGGTATTGGCTACATCATCTACTACAATCACCACTTCTCCGGCAAAAGGCACCTGCGGCTGCCAGCTGCAGGAAAGCGGAAACGCTTTGTTGATTTGAATTTCCGTAAAAATCACTTCAAATGGGGCAATTTGTTTCAGCAAGGCTTCTATTTTCCGGGCCACCACACTTCCTCTGTCGGCAATCCCTGCAAGGATAATCCGCGAGGCTTCTTCGTTTTGTTCATAGATCTCATAAGCCATGCGTTGCAATTTCCGGGCAATGATTTCTGCTGAAAGAATGATGTGCGAAACTGTTGGCATATATTATCCTTTTTCAAATGAAACAATCCAGCGAATATTGTTGTATATTCGAACGCTGGCCATGAGCTATAGGCCGTCCATTCGAAATTAGGAAAAATCGGACGTTCAACATATCTAAAATATCGCCGATTGATTTCATCAGTTTCGATGGATGGAAACAAAAACTACATTGACATGATGCTGGTGCAACAAATCCTGTTTATTGCCCTACTGGTTTATGCCATCACGCGCTTTTCCAGGCAGGTACGCAAGATCCGGCGGAATGTGTTGCTCGGGCAAGATGAGCAGATCACGGGAAGCCGGTGGAAACGTTGGAAAAATGTGCTGTTGCTGGCATTCGGGCAGAAGAAAATGTTTCGCAACTGGATACCTGCTATCCTGCACCTGTTTGTGTATCTGGGCTTTATCATTATCAACCTGGAGATTCTGGAAATTATACTCGATGGCATTTTGGGTACACATCGGCTATTGTTGCCTTTGCTGCAGGATATTTATCCCGTGTTCATCAGTGCTTTCGAAGTCCTGGCGGTATTGGTGATTCTGGCTTGCAGCATTTTTTTGATCCGGCGCAATATTTTGCACGTCAGGCGCTTTGAACATCCCGAAATGACCCGTTGGCCCAGGCAGGACGCCAACAACATCCTCATCTTTGAAATCATCCTGATGTTGCTGTTCCTGACGATGAATGCCAGCGACCAGGCCCTGCAGCTAAAGCATTATGGGCACTATCATGCTGCCGGTGATTTCCTCATCACCCGTCCGATTGCCGAAGGCTGGAAGCAGTTTTCTCCGGCTTTGCTGGTAGCTTTTGAACGAGGTGCATGGTGGCTGCATATAGCAGGAGTTTTATTCTTTTTGAATTATTTGCCCTATTCCAAACATTTTCATATTCTGCTGGCATTTCCCAACACCTACTATGCTCCCCTGGAGCCTAAGAGCCAGATGCCATTGATGGAGAGCCTATTGCCGGAAGTACGCAGCATGATGGGTTTAGCGGTGGAAAACGAGCCCCAACAGGTTTCACCCCCCGCGCATTTCGGGGCAAAAGATGTATTTGACCTCAGCTGGCGTCATCTGTTGGCCGCTTATAGTTGCACCGAATGTGGCCGATGCACGGCGGCTTGTCCGGCTAATCAAACGGGGAAACGTCTTTCTCCCCGGAAGATCATGATGGATACACGCGACCGGCTGGAAGAAGTAGGCCGAAACATAGATGCAAACGGTCAATTTGTGGATGATGGGAAAAGCCTACTGGATTATATCAGCGAGGAAGAATTGCGGGCCTGCACCACCTGTCAGGCCTGTGTAGAAGAGTGCCCGGTGAGCATCAGTCCGTTAGGCATTATCCTGGAATTGCGGCGATATTTGGTGATGGAAGCTTCCCGTTCGCCACAGGAATGGAATGCCATGTTCACCAGCATAGAAAACAATGGTGCTCCCTGGGCCTTTCCGCCGGATGAACGGGCTCAGTGGGCCGCTGAACTTTAACCGGAAAACCGATGACGATGCATATTCCCACCATGGCCGAATGGCAAGCAAAAGGTGAAATGCCCGAATTGTTATATTGGGTAGGTTGTGCTGCCAGCTTTGATGCACGTGCCCAACGTACCGCCCGTGCCCTTGCTACCATCTTCTCCCGCGCAGGTATTCGTTTTGGCATTCTGGGTAATGAAGAGAGCTGTACGGGTGATCCGGCCCGCAGGGCAGGTCATGAATTTTTGTTCCAGATGATGGCCTTAAAAAATATTCAGACCCTGAACCAGTATGGCATCCACACCATTGTCACTTCCTGCCCGCACTGTTTTAACACGTTGAAAAACGAATATCCCGCGCTGGGAGGCCACTATCAGGTTTGGCATCATACCCAGTATTTGTATCGCCTTATCCGCGAAAAGCGCATTCAGCTTAAACCCGTATCACAAGCAGCCCTTCAGTCGGTAACCTATCATGATTCCTGCTATTTAGGGAGGGGCAACGGCATTTATGATGCCCCCCGCGATATTCTTCAAGCATTGCAGCTGAAGGTTGTGGAAATGGCTCATCATCGAAGCCGGGGCCTATGTTGTGGAGCAGGGGGTGCCCAGATGTGGAAAGAAGAGGAAAAAGGAAACATACGGGTGAATATTGCCCGTACCCAGGAAGCCTTGGCCACCGGAAGCTCAACCATTGCCGCTGCATGCCCCTTTTGCCACACGATGTTGTTTGATGGCCTGAAACATGCCGGCAAAGAAGATGAAGTACAGGTAAAAGATATTGCAGAACTCGTGGCCGAACACCTGGCCTGACTGGGCCTTTCAATATTTTACCCAAAGCCAACATTACAGGACATACATTGCCAGCGAGAATCCCATTAATTTTGCCTTATGATACCCGAAATCAACTCACCCGCATTGGCTGCATTTGCTCCCGATTCCAGGATTTGGATTTTTCAGGCTGATCGAGCGTTGACCGAAGCGGAAACAGCTGAATTGCGCATGCTGCTCAGCCAATGGGTAAAGGGTTGGAAGGCGCATGCCGAGCCTGTGAAGGGTTGGGCAGATATATGCTTTCAGCGATTTCTGATATTCGTGGCTGATATAACGCTGGTGCCCGTAAGCGGCTGCAGCATGGACAGCCTGATGCGGTTTGTGCAACGCCTGGGAAATGCTATTGGCGTGAACTGGTTTGATCGCCTGCAGGTGGCGCTTTGGCAGGATGGAAAGATTGCTGCCTATCCGCTCTCCACAGTTGAAACCCTATGGGCTGCAGGGCAACTGGATCTTCAAACCAAATACTTCAACAATACCGTTCAAACGCTTGCCGCCTGGCGTGAGGGTTGGCTTATTCCTTTACAGGAGGGCTGGCTGGGCGAACGGTTGGGTGTGCATGCGGCCTGAAACTATTTTTCTCCCATGGCATATTGCAATCCCAACCAGAGCAACTGCAGGAAGGCAGGCTCCGCATAAGATTCGGCGGTATGGCCAAATTCCATGTAAAATGCCCGGCCGCCTTCCATATCATGATACCACACTACAGGATGATAGCTGCCATTTTCCCCGCCTTTATAGCTGTTTTCATCCAGCCATATTAACACATGCACCTGATCGGCAGCCGGTGGCATGCGCCAGTTATACCATTCGTCGGTGCGCACCCATGGATGGGGAAAAGCTTCTAACTCCGGAAAGCGGGGATCGAGCTGAATCCACAACCTGGCCTGCTGTACCGCGGGATGGCTTTTGAAATAAGCCCCTACCAGCTTGCCATACCAGGGCCAATCATATTCACAATCTGCAGCAGCATGAATGCCTACATAACCCCCTCCTCCGCGGATGTATTGCTGAAAAGCCAGCTGCTGAAGCGAATCCAACACATTGCCGGTAGTATTCAGAAACACTATAGCAGCATATCGCCGAAGATCCGGCATCTGAAAGACATGGGCATCTGATGTGGTGTCTACCTGCACCTGATGAACGGAGGCCAGCTGCTCGATGGCCTTTACCCCATCAGGAATAGAAGCATGGTGATAGCCCATGGTTCGGGTAAACACCAGAATACGATGTGGTGCAAGTGATTGTGCCCGGGCACGCCAAACCAGGCAGGCGCATCCCATCCATACACCCAGTAAAGAAATTCTGAAGAAGTGCATATAACGAAGCTAAAACAGGAAAAAAGGCCGAGAAATATTTCCGATATAAATGTATTTGATGTGCTGCACCGAAAACATGCGGTAAACGAGCAATCGAAAGAACAGGACTGGTGACTCCGCCAGGATTCAAACCTGGAACCTCTTGATCCGTAGTCAAGTGCTCTATTCAGTTGAGCTACGGAGCCATAGCTGAGCGTAATAACGAGTGCGAAATTACAGGTAAATTTGTTTTTAAACAAACATCTTCTCTGAGCTAATGCGTATCGTGATTTGGGCTATCGCCAGGAAAACAGACCCCTTGTTGGAAGCCAGTATCAACAAATATCTGGAACGACTCAGGCATTTTGTGGCAGTGCATATTGAGCTTATCCCGCCGGCTGCTGCCATGGCCGACGCTCAGGCTGCCCGCCGTACAGAAGCCGAGCGGGTGTTGCAAAGGCTTAAGGAAAGAGATTATCTGGCGCTGCTGGACGAGCACGGAAAATCTTTTTCTACTCCCACGTTGGCAAGCTGGATGGCTACAAGACAGCAGGAAAATATTTCCCGTTTAATTTTTCTCATTGGCGGCGCTTTTGGCGTGGACGAATCCTTGAAAAAGCAGGCCCAATGCATCATTTCCTTATCCCAGCTTACTTTTCCCCATCAACTGGTGAGGCTCATCCTGGTCGAACAATTGTATCGTGTATTTACTATCTTGCACCATCAGCCATATCATCACGAATCATAACCAGTATGAGTCTCACCTTAATTATCATCATCGTTACCTGCGTCATTTCCATATCAGCGTTTTACAATCCGCAATTGCTGGAGCAATTTCTGTTTTGGCCTTTTTATATCAAGCGCAGGCATGAATACTGGCGTTTTATCACGTGTGGGTTCATTCATCTGGATTATATCCATCTGGGATTTAACATGTTTACCTTATATTTTTTTGGCCAAATTGTTGAAAGCTATATTTTTAATGGGAAAGGTTCCAGTTTTCTGCTCTTCTATCTTTTATCCTTATTGGGATCAAATCTTTACAGTTATTTCAGGCATCGGGATGATTTTGATTACCGGGCTTTAGGCGCATCCGGTGCTGTTTCTGCCGTAGTGTTTTCCTTCATTGTGTTTGCACCTTGGCAAACGATATTGGTGTTTTTCATTCCCGTGCCGGCAATCGTATATGGTGTGTTGTATCTCGTCTATTCTGCCTATATGAGTCGGAAAGGGTATGATAATAT
>JADGHY010000069.1 GCA_019683625.1 Thermoflavifilum sp.
GATTTGTTCACGATTAAACCTTTGCAAAATATGAAAAAAATACCTACGCAGGTTTTATCCCGCGAATATTCACTTGCACGAAAGGTATACCTTATGTCAAAGTTTACTGTGCTGTTGTTGCTGGCGTTTTTACAGGTTTCTGCTTCCGGATACTCACAAAACACCTTTACGCTGAACTTTCACAGCACACGCATTGAGCGTATCCTGCATTACATAGAAAAACATTCTGACTATGTATTTTACTACACCAACGATGAGCTCGAAGCATTGCCCAACCTGGATCTGCACGTAAAAGATATTACTTTGCCCGAGTTGCTCGACAGCCTGAGCAAGCGGTTGGGCATTGGCTATCAGATCATGGATAATAAGCTGGTGGTACTGGGTACCCACCTGCAGCACTTGCAGGACCGGCGAATTACGGGACGGGTTACCGATAGTACGGGAAGGCCGCTGGCGGGAGTTACGGTTCGGGTAAAAGGCAAGCAGATAGGAACGGTGACCGATGCCGATGGCCGCTTCTCCCTTGTGGTGCCCGACGATGCTATTCTGGAATTCAGTGCTATTGGATACAATCGGGTGGAGCTGCCGGTAGATGACCGGCAAACGATTGCTGTGAGCCTGCATGAGATTTCCAGTGCATTGAACGAAATTGTGGTTGTAGGATATGGCACAGAAAAGAAGGCTACCCTCACGGGTTCCATCAGCAGTGTCAAGGGTTCAGACATTGTGAAGTCGCCGGCCGTGAATGTGAGCAATAGCCTGGTAGGCCGTTTGCCAGGACTCACGGCTGTGCAGGGCAGCGGAGAGCCCGGCTACGATGGGGCCACCATCCGCATCAGAGGTATTAACTCTTTCAACAACAACGATCCACTCGTAGTGGTGGATGGTATACCTTACCGCAGCCTGGAACGCATTGATCCCAACAGCATTGAAAGCATCACCATCCTCAAAGATGCCTCAGCAGCCATTTACGGTTCAGAAGCCGCTAATGGCGTGATTCTCATCACCACCAAACGCGGAAAAGTGGGTAAGCCTCAGATTGGCCTGAGCCTGAACTATGGCTATAACCAGCCTACCCGCATTCCGAAAATGGCCGATGCGGCTACCTATGCTACCATGCTCAATGAAATTGCCGATTATGCCGGTACACCGGAACCATACTCTGCTGATGACATCCAGAAATTTAAAGATGGCTCAGACCCCTGGCAGCACCCCAACACCGACTGGTTTAAGGAAGTCATCAAGAAATGGTCTGACCAATATTCCGGCGATATCAGCGTATCGGGAGGAACGGAATCCATGCGCTATTATGTGCTGGTGGGCACCAAGTTTGAAGATGGTAACTATCGCCGCAGTGCCACTTTTTACCGCCAACATAATTTTCTGGCCAACCTGGATGCGCATATCAACAAGAATGTTCATGTGGGGGTGGACTTGAGTGGCAGGGAAGAATACCGCCATTTTCCGACACGTGGAGCCGGGGAAATTTTCCGGTTTGTGATGCGGGGCAAACCGACGATGAATGCTTATTGGCCCAACGGGTTGCCAGGCCCCGATATCGAATACGGGGATAACCCTGCCGTGATTGTCACCTCAGCTACTGGTTATGATAAGGATTTGCGGTATTATCTGAATAGCAATTTGCACCTCGATATCAATATTCCCTGGATTAAAGGTTTGTCCATTACCGGAAATGCCGCATTCGACAAGGGTTTTCAATTCCGCAAACTCTGGCAAACCCCCTGGTATCTTTACACCCTCCAGGGATTTGATTCAGCAGGCAACCCCATCCTCATCAAGGGCCAGCGGGGCTACGATAAACCCCAGCTCACCGAATGGGCTGCCGACAATACCACCATCACCCTCAATGCCCTGCTGAATTATGAACATCGTTTCGGGCTGAATCATGACTTTAAGTTCATGGTGGGTACGGAATCCATCAAAGGTTACGGAAATAATTTCAATGCTTTTCGCCGATTCAATTCCACTGCCATTGACCAGCTTTTTGCCGGGCTGCAGGATAATTATCTGAACAATGGTGGATCGGGATACATCAACGCCCGTTTGAATTATTTCGGTCGTGTGAACTATAGCTATCGGGAAAAATACCTGCTGGAATTTGTGTGGCGGTATGATGGGTCGTATATTTTCCCGGAAAATCATCGCTTTGGCTTTTTCCCCGGCGTTTCGGCCGGCTGGCGCATTTCCCAGGAAAATTTCTGGCAAAAGGCCTTGCCCTTCATCAGCGATTTCAAACTGCGTGCCTCTTACGGACAAACGGGTAATGACCGCATTGACGAATGGCAATACCTGGCCACTTATTCTTTAGGCAACTGGCTGGGACTGCCTTATTATCCCTTTGTTACAAATGGAAATGTGGAGAATCAAACATTGTATGAATCCCGCATTCCCAATCCTAACGTCACCTGGGAAAGAGCCAATCAAACTGATGTAGGCTTTGATGCTACCCTGCTGAAGAGCAAGCTTTCGGTAACTTTTGATTACTTCAGCTACATCCGCTCCAAGATTCTCTGGTATCGCAATGCATCGGTACCTCAATCTACCGGGTTAGCATTGCCGCGTGAAAATATTGGAAAAGCAGGGAATAGGGGTTTTGATTTTGCCGTGAATTATCAGGATCAGGCCGGCAAATTTCATTACCAGTTAGGCGTAAACGGAGGCTATGCCCGCAACCGCGTGATTTATTGGGATGAACCTCCGGGCGCACCCAAGTATCAGCAAACAACCGGGCATCCGTTCCCTTCATCAGGATTGTATTACATAGCCATTGGAGTATTTCACAATCAGGCTGAAATCGACAAATACCCGCATTGGGCCGGAGCCCGTCCCGGCGATATCATCTTCAAGGATGTCAATGGCGATGGCAAAATTGATGGCAACGACAGGGTAAGGAGTTATAAAAACAATATCCCCCGGTTTACCGGAGGGTTCACGGCGCAATTGCAATATGGCCAGTTTGACTTGTCGTTTTTATTGCAGGGTGCAGCGGGGGCAGAAAACTACGTGTTTACCGAGTCGGGTGAAATTGGCAATTTTCTGGAAAGCTTTGCCGAAGGCCGCTGGACACCTTCCAATCCCAATGCCAATAAGCCGCGCACCTTTAACCGCAGCAACGAATACTGGGCTTCACAAGCCAATACTTATTTCCTGCATAGCACCGATTATCTGCGGCTAAAGAACCTGGAGCTGGGCTATTCCTTGCCTGCACATGCTTTGCAGCGGCTGGGCTTCCAGCAATTCCGGATTTATGTGAGTGGGTATAACCTGCTCACCTATAGCCCGCATTACAAGGACTTCGATCCGGAAGCATCGGCTGGCAGCGGGCAGAGCTATCCCCTGCAACGTATCGTGAACGTGGGTTTGAATGCGAGTTTTTAATTTTTTAAAACGAAACGACTATGAAACGCATCCTATATTTGCTGTTCAGCAGTTTAGTACTCTTCGGCTTCAATGCCTGTAACAAGGATTTCCTCAACGTCTCGCCCAAGGATCAATACTCTGATGATGCGGTGTGGAATGACCCCAACCTGATCCAGGCGTTTGTGGATAATATTTACGGAGGCATTCCGCATGGTTTTGATATCCTGATGATGTCGTCACTATGCGATGAAGCCGTATTTACACCCGACTGGGGAGCCGAGAATTTCAACAATGGGCTCTTGACACCCAGCGACCTGGAGATTTTTGATCCGGGCTTCTGGGGCTCCGTACAAACGGTGATCCGGAGCTGGAAAACGCAGTATAAATACATTCGGGCCTGTAACCTCTTCTTTTCGAAGATAGACAAAGCCCCCATTGATGCCAGTTTGAAACAACGCATGAAAGGCGAGGTACATTTTCTGCGGGCTTATCTGTATTTCCAACTGGTGGAAATGTATGGTGGCGTGCCCATTATCACGCAGGCATATACCCTGACCGATAGTTTTAACGTGCCGCGGAACACCTTTGCCGAATGTGTGGATTTCATCACCAAGGAATGCGACTCCGCTGCTGCGTTGTTACCCCTGCAATATTCCGGAGATAATATTGGCCGGGCAACAAAGGGGGCGGCGCTGGCTTTGAAAGCCCGCATGTTGTTGTATGCAGCCAGTGATTTGTTTAATTCTCAGGCTTCCTGGGCGCCCGGATATGCTCACCCCGAGCTGGTAAGCTATGTTGGGGGCGACAGAAGAGCCCGTTGGCAGGCAGCTAAAGATGCAGCCAAGGCAGTGATGGATCTGGGCATTTACGATTTGTATAAACCCGATCCGCAATCGGCTCAAGAAGCAGCTCAGAATTATCAGCAGCTCTTCCTCCAACAATCTACTCCTGAAGATATCTTCGTGAAGTTTTTCACCCAGAAGGTCAACGAAAGCTGGATGGGCTATAGCCCTGGGCAATATTGCCAACCTAATGGCTGGCATTGCTGGGGGAATAACACACCCACTCAACAGTTTGTGGATATGTATGAAATGGCCGATGGTACGGCTTTCGACTGGAATAACCCTACAGAAGCTGCCAATCCTTATGCCAACCGGGATCCCCGTTTCTATGCCAGCATTCTTTACAACGGAGCCCAATGGCGGCCCAGGCCTTCTGATGTGGCACCGCTGGATCCCAATGGCATTGTGCAAACAGGCTACTGGGCAAAATGGAACCCCCAGACCAATAGCGTGGATACCATACCCGGATTGGATACCCGCAAAAGTCCGTTTGAAAACTGGAATGGTACATACACGGGTTATTATATGAAAAAGTTCATGGATCCCACCGTGGATGCCCAGTTTGTGCACCAAACCGTGCCCTGGCGTTATATTCGTTACACGGAAATCTTGCTGGATTATGCAGAGGCCTGCATTGAGCTGGGTGAAGATGACGAAGCAAAAACCTATATCAACATGATTCGGCATCGGGCTTATATGCCACCCATCACTTCAACAGGCCAGCAGCTGTTGCAGGATTACCGGCATGAACGCGCTATTGAGCTGGCTTTTGAAGATCAGCGTTTCTTTGATGTGCGGCGCTGGATGACAGCCGATTCGGCCTATAAAGATGCCCTGGGCGTGAATATCATTTATCCCATGTTGCCGGATCATACGACCTCGCCCAATCCTATCTATAAGGTGTTCCCGGCTAAACGCCGCTCCTGGCAGCCACATGCTTATTTCTTACCCATTCAGTTGGATGAAATCAACCGAAACCAAAAGTTGATTCAGAATCCCGGCTATTGAGCGGATGCGGTAACACATAATCCTGAAGCGACGGCAAATCAACTTGTCGTCGCTTTTTTATAGGCAAACTTGAGGAGTATCTGTGTGGCATTATTCCCTGAAGGATTCTGCTGATGAATTTCCTGATTATCTTTATCCGGTTGAATGTTTCTTATGCAAAAGCTTTCCTGGATATTTTTCTGGCTGATGCTGTGGGCAAAAGCTTTTTCCCAACCCTCCATGACGACGGGGAATACCTATCCGAAACCTTTGTCCTATGGACCTTTCCCGTCTCCTGCTCAGCTACATTGGCAATCCCTGCAAATGATTGCCATTGTGCATTTTGGCCTGAATACTTTCACCAATCAGGAATGGGGATATGGGGATGTGCCTCCGGACAGTTTTCATCCTACGCAGTTCGATCCCGATCAAATCGTCCGGGCCGCCAAAGCAGCCGGCATTAAGGGGATTATTTTAGTGGCCAAACATCACGATGGTTTTTGTTTATGGCCTACCCGAACGACTTCTTACAGCGTAGCCGCATCAGCGTGGCGGCAAGGAAAGGGCGATGTGGTGAAGGCTTTTGCTGAGGCCTGCCGGAAAGCAGGATTGGCATTTGGGCTCTATTGTTCGCCGTGGGACAGGCATAGCGCCTATTATGGGCAATACCGGTACGTGCAGCTTTACCGCCAGCAGTGGGAAGAGCTGGCCTCACAATACGGGCCCTTGTTTGAATGCTGGTTTGACGGGGCTAACGGAGGAACGGGATACTATGGCGGGGCGCGGGAAAACAGGCGCATTGATCGTTCTCGATATTACGGCTGGGATACCACCTGGACCCTGATCCGCCGTTTGCAACCCGGGGCCGTCATCTTCAGCGATGTGGGGCCTGATGTGCGTTGGGTGGGCAACGAAAAGGGTTATGCTGCCGATAGCACCTGGGAAACCTTTACCCCTCAAAGTCCGGATGATCGCCCGCCTGCGCCAGGGCACGTACAAACGGCCTATTCTCCCTTTGGCACCAAGGATGGCCGCTATTGGATGCCAGCCGAATGTGATGTGCCACTTCGTCCGGGCTGGTTTTATCATCCCGAAGAGCAAGGCAAACAAAAAACACCGTATCAGCTTTGGGAGATTTATATCCACAGCGTGGGACGTGGAGCAGTGCTTAACCTGGGACTTGCTCCAACTCCCCAAGGTAAGCTCGATACCCAGGATGTACGCATCCTGGATACCTTCGGGAAATGGCTCCGCCAGGCCTTTGCCCACAACCTGGCAGAGAAGGCCAGCCTACAACTGAATGCCCCAGCGGATCTCATTCCTTCTCCCAGTATGCATGCACTCACCGACCGGAATGATACTACCGATGGAATCGTTGCCGATACCTTGCAGCATCTCTGTTTTACCCTTCAATGGCCAACACCACAAGCCTTCACCTTGCTTCAGCTCAAAGAAGATATCCGGTTTGGCCAGCATATTCAGGATGCCACAATCGAGGCACATACAACCGAGGGTTGGAAACAAATCACCAAACTATACGGCGTGGGAGCCAACCGGATTGTGGAACTTCCGGAACCCCTTACCACAGCGGCTTTGCGCATTTCTATCCATACTAAAGCCGGATTGGCCCTGAGTGAAATCGGCGTTTACAATTTTCGGCCTCCGGTAAACTGGTGAATGATGTTATTTTGTGCCTTACGATGCAAGCCTTATTTCATCAATATTATCAAAGTCCTATTGGCTGGATGCGTGTCCGGGGTACGGATGAAGCCATTTTGGAGATTCTGTTTTGGGAAGATAGGAGTGGAGAAGAAAGGCCTAATAAGCTTACACGCCAGGCCGTGGGTCAGTTGCAGGCTTATTTTGAGAGAAAGCTTCGCGTATTTGATTTACCCCTTCAGCCCCAGGGTACAAGTTTTCAAAAGCAGGTGTGGGATCAGCTTTTGCAGATCGGATATGGTACCACCATCAGCTATATGGCTCTGGCCAGGCGTATGGGCGACATCAAAACCATCCGGGCAGTGGCGCGGGCCAATGCCTGCAATCCGCTGGCTATTGTGATACCCTGTCATCGTGTGATCGGGGAAGATGGCAGCCTGGTAGGATACGCAGCAGGTCTTTGGCGCAAGCAATGGCTGCTGGAACACGAATCCAGTATGCATCAGCTCAGTTTACATTTCGGGTAAACGAAATTTCGGAAGCCCTGATCTATTCCCAGATTCCATGAAAAAAGATATCTCTCATCAAAAAATCAACGAAGCAAAATGGGACAGATGGGCCTCAGCTATCGATGGCAAAGGATGGAAATATGCCTATTTGCGTAAAGCACAAGAGGCAGTGGTGAACCTTTTAGATCTAAATCCTGATACATATCTTCTGGATATTGGCTGTGGAACCGGATGGGCTCTGGGCAAGGCAGCAGAAAAAAATCTTGGCCAAGGAGTGTTTTATGGCGTGGATCTTTCCCCGAAAATGATTGAAAAGGCAAAAGCACATTTTCCCAATGCCTCACTGTTTCATTTCATACAAGCCTCGGCTGAGGATATTCCTTTACCCGATGAAACATTTGATAGAATCATCTGCACAAATTCTTTTCATCATTATCTGCATCCCGATAGGGTTTTGGGCGAAATGTACAGGCTGTTGAAGTCCTCGGGAAAATTGTATATCCTAGATCCCACTGCCGATGATTATTTCACCAAAATCATCAATCTTGTATTAAAATTTGTTGATCCTGCACACGTGAACCTGTACAGTACCCACAGCTTCAGGCAGATGTTTCGCGAAGCCGGATTACATTATCTTCAATCTATTCAGGTGCTGAGATCAGAAAAAGTACACATAGGTATTAAACCTTAACTATTGCATACGATGAATCGGATTGTTGCGATTATTCCAGCGCGCTATGCTTCCACGCGGTTTCCCGGAAAGCCTCTGGCAGATATTGGAGGCAAATCCATGATCAGGCGCGTGTATGAACGGGTAGCTGCAGCTTCATGTGTGGATGAGGTGTGGGTGGCTACCGACGATCTTCGCATTTTGGATCATGTGCGAGGTTGGGGAGGCCGGGTGATGATGACATCACCTGAGCATCAGAGCGGCACGGAAAGATGTGCAGAACTCGCGGCGAAATTAGATCCCATGCCGGAGATCATCATCAATGTGCAGGGTGATGAACCATTTATTCAGCAAGCTCATCTGAAAAGTTTGGTTAGTTGCTTCGATGATCCCGAAGTGATGATTGCTTCGCTGATGAAGCAGATCTCAGAGCCGGAAGAATTGATGAGCGTGCATCTGCCGAAAGTGCTGGTCAACCGGTTTCAAGACGCTCTATATTTTTCCCGGCAGCCTGTGCCTTATGTGCGGGATTATCTGCAAAGTGAATGGCTTTATCATCATCGTTTTTACAAACATATTGGCATCTATGCGTTTCGCAGCCATGTGCTGCAGGAGCTGGTGCAATTGCCATCTACTCCGCTTGAACAAGCCGAGAAATTAGAACAGTTGCGCTGGTTAGAACATGGCTATCGCATACGCATGGCCATCACCACTGCCGATCAGTTTTCCATAGATACACCCGATGATTTACAGCGCTGCCTGCAGATGTTGGATAAGTTAGAGCGGGATGTTTCATAAAAACAGGCCTTTGTTGGAA
>JADGHY010000070.1 GCA_019683625.1 Thermoflavifilum sp.
GTTTTAATTCTAAAATTTCTTCCGGGAAAGTTTTCCCTATGGCACATGCCTTAACATGGTCTGCTGTTTCATTAAAGAAAGATAGACAAGGGTAAAATATCCATAAAAAATCCCGCCCATAGGGGGCGGGATGCATATTCAGGATTGATAGAGTTTTTCTTTTTGTCGCTTTATTTGGTTGAGGATGGCATCCAGGGCAAGATCAAATGATTCTTCAAAGGACTTGGAGCTTTGTTTGACAAAAAACTGATGTCGGGGAACTACTACCTTAATTTCTACCACCTTATCCTTAATCTGATGCACCACATTATCTAATTTCAAAAACACTTCTACATCCACAATGCGATCATGTACATTTTCCAGTTTCGATACTTTTTTGTGTACATGATCCAGCAACTTCCTGTCGGGCTCGAAATGCACGGCCTGAATGTGTAGGTTCATAGCTAACAAGGTTTAAAAGATCAAAGAATAGCACCACGGTTTGGGGTGCAGTTATCAATTTGGAAGATAAAACATTTTTTTCGAACCATCAATATGATTTTTAGGTGTTGATCCTATCCGCGGGGATGAGCACGTTTATGCATTTCCTTGAGTTGGGCAATGGAGTTGTGCACATAAACCTGGGTGGCGGCCAGGCTGCTGTGGCCTAGCAATTCTTTAATGGCCTGCAAATCAGCCCCTGCATTGAGCAAATGCGTGGCAAATGTATGCCGCAATACATGGGGGCTGGCCTTGGTGAGAGAGCTTATCTGGGTGAGATAACGATGGACGACCCGATAAAGATATTTCGCGTAAAGCGGCTTACCTTTTTCGGTGAGCACCAGGTGTTCGGCATATTGTTGGCCAAATATTGCCTGACGTTGCTGCTGATAAACAAGTAAGCGCTGCTCCAGCCCAGGCCCAATGGGAATAAACCGGTATTTGCTTCCTTTCCCCAATACCCGTATCCAATGTTGCTGCCGATCCCAGTCGCTTTGCTTCAATCCTGCCAGCTCAGAAAGCCGCATGCCCGTCTGATAAAACAATGCCAGAATAAGGCTGTGGGTGATACCCGTTATGCCTTCCGGAAACGCTAAAAGATGAAAAAGCCCATCCACTTCTTCCTGTTTCAAAAATGCAGGCAGGCGCTTTTGTTTCCGGGGAAGCACTACCCTCCCAAACGGATCATGCACAATCCAGCCCTGTTGGCGGCCATATTTGAACCAGCATCGCACGGCAGAAAGCTTTCGCCTGATGGTGGTGGGGCTGCATGAACGTTCAGCCAGCTCGGCCAACCAGGAACGAATGTGCAGGGTTTCCACCTCTTTGAGTTCCGTAAACGAACCGTAGAGGGTTAAATAATCCAGAAATTCTTCAATATCGTGTTGGTAGGCAATAAGTGTATGGCGTGAATAGCGCTTTTCAAAAGCCAGGTGTTGAAGGAAGCGCTGCAGTTGTTCTGCAATAGCAAGTTTCGGATACACACCCGAAATTACTTCATTCTTTTTGACTGAGATGCCTTGAAAGAAGGAAAAAATACAGACGAGCCGGGTTTATTTTTTCTCGATCTTCCCGGTGGCAATTTTGTTGCGGTAAATAGCACGCTGGATTTCGTTTCTCCTTTTCACCGAGGGCTTCACAAAGGCCTGGCGTTCGCGGAGTTGTTGCAGAATACGGGCTTTTTCGAATTTTTTCTTGTATTTTTTCAGGGCTTTATCAATATTTTCGCATTCTTTGGCATCGATAATCAGCATAAAGTCTCCTTTATTTTTGGAGCTGCAAAGTTATAGGTTTCTCTGAAAATTTAACCACCATACGATACATTTTTCTATGTTCACCGGATTGATTGAAACCACTGGCAGGATAACAGATGTCAAATATGAAGGGCAGAATGCCATCCTGGTTATTGCATCTTCCATTTCAGCAGCCTTGCGTCCCGACGAAAGTGTATCTCATGATGGCGTGTGCCTTACCGTTACCGAAGCCGGTGATGGCTACCATGTGGTGGTAGCCGTTCAGGAAACGCTAAAAAAAACTAATCTTGGCCAACGAAAACCTGGCGACCTCATCAATCTGGAACGGGCACTGAGCCTGCAAGACCGCCTGGGTGGGCATTTCGTGCAAGGCCATGTGGACACGGTGGGCGTTTGCACGGAAAAAAAAGAAAAAGCCGGCAGCTGGGAATATAGCTTTTCTTACCCTCCGGGTTTTTCGGAATATGTTATCGAAAAGGGATCAATCTGTGTCAATGGCATCAGCCTCACCTGCTTTGACGTACAACCCGGACAGTTTCGCGTAGCCATTATCCCTCATACCTACACCCATACCAATATGGGCCTAATAGAACCCGGCCATGCTGTAAACCTGGAATTTGACATGTTGGGTAAATACGTTGTTTCCCTTGCTAAACAATATTTTGCTACGGCTCGTGCATGAATGCCATTTGCATCATAGTGCCCGTGTATAACGAAGAAGGGAATATTCACCCGTTCTACGTCCACATCGTGCAACAAATGCAAGTGCTTAACCTCCAGAAATGGACTTTATTGTTTATTGATGATGGCAGTACGGATGGCACCCTCAAACGCATACGGGAACTGGCAGCAATGGACAACCGTGTCCAGGCCATAGCCTTTTCGAGGCATTTTGGCCATCAGCCGGCATTGATGGCGGGCATCCAGGCCGCTGAGGCAGAGTGGCTGGTGACCATGGATGGCGATCTGCAACATCCCCCCGAACTTATCGGTGAAATGATCAGCCTTTTACAACAAGGCTATGATATCGTTCATGCACAACAGATTTCCCGGGAATCAGGCCTGAAGGCATTCCTGAGCAAATGGTTTTATAGCTTTTATAATTTTTTGTCTGAAACCCCCATCACACCAAATGCCGCCGACTTCAGGATGTTTAACCAAAAGGTAAAGCAAGCCTTGCTGCAATTTCATGAAAATGCACTCTTCATCCGGGGATTGATACACTGGGTGGGATTTAAAAGCACCGTCATCTCCTATCAGAAGCCACCCCGCCTCATCGGCAAAACAAAATATTCCTTTCTGAAGCAACTCCATCTGGCCTGGGATGCCTTGATTTCGTTTAGCTTTCGGCCATTAAGGCTGGTTTTTCTCCTGGGTTTTTTCATCGGAAGCCTCGCCTTTGTGTTTGCTATCGTTGCTGTCGTCAGTCATTTATTTGGTAAAACCATACCTGGGTGGACTTCTTTATTGTTATGCATCTTGTTCTTGGGTAGCATTCAACTCATTGCCATTGGCCTGCTGGGTGAATATCTGGGTAAAATATATGAAGAGGCCAAAAAACGCCCCCTGTATTTGATTCGCGAAACCATCAACCGGTAATAGGCCACAACTGCTCATCGTGCTTGGGCCTGAACCATGTATTGCCCGCCCAATGGCACATGTGCCAGCCAAGATTCCAGGCCTAACAAAGGCCGGAACACCGAATATCTGGGCCAAAAAATATAATACCGACAAGTTTGTGCTTCCCAGCCTGCCGCATCAAGCAAATGTCTGACATAGGCCGGTTTTAACAACCGTACTCCCTTGTCAAAAGCGCAGGTATGCACAAAATATCGGGTAAGCGGGTTAAAAGGATTGTGTTCAAAAATATAAATCCGGCCTTGCTTGCGACTTACCCTGCGGATTTCTCTTACCAAAGGGAGATGCTGGCTCTGCTGCACGTGATGCAGCACACCCGCCAGGAATATCACATCAAATTGCTGGCTGGCAAAAGGCAAACGCTCCCCATCGTAATGGAGAAACTGGATGCCCGGTAATTTCCGCTCCCGGGCAACGGCAAGGCTTTCAGCCGATACATCCACACCCGTAATTTGCCAGGAAGGAAATTGCTCATGCATGTAGGCGGCACACAGGCCATCTCCACAACCTAAATCCAGCACTTGTTGTGCTTGATCTGATTCATAACAGGCAAGGATTTGTATTTTTAACCGGGCAAAATAGGCTGAGCCGGCACCCGACAATCGAATGTTGGCATCATGCATTTCCCTATAATGCCGGGCAAAAGCATCGAAGGCTGATCCGCCGGATGGCACGGGATGCTTCATCATACACAATGATAATGTTTTTCCATGATGCTCAAACGCCTTTCTTCCTGGCTTCCTTATCTGGCGGTGATGATGATTGGCACCTGCCTGTACTGGCCGGTGATGACGGGATTATTTTTTTTAAAAAATGATGCTGCCGTTGCCTATTTTCCTGTGCGCCTGCAGATGAGTGAGGCCATACATCAGGGCATTATTCCCTTCTGGTCGCCCTATATCAACTACGGCTATCCGCTGCATGCCGATTTTAGCAGCGGATTCTGGAATCCGGTCGTATGGCTGTGCATCAGTTTGTTTCATTATCGTTTTTACACGTTGCATCTGGAATGGATGATGTATGTATGGATGGGCGGATGGGGCATGTTCCGGCTTGGCAAAGCACTTCATTTTTCCGATGCTGTGGCATGTGCAGTGGCCACGGCTTATCTGGGCAGCGGATATTGGTTAGGCAGTGCAGAGTGGATGAACTGGATATCCCCACTGGCCTGGCTTCCCTGGTTGCTTGCGTTGGGACTCCTCCTCTTCAGGCATCAGCGGCTCAGCCATGCCTTGTGGTTGGCTATTGTCCTGTGGTGTTATTTAAGCAATGCTCATCCGGATCAGATCATCTGGCTGATGTATTTTACGGCCATATCCCTCTTGGCTGGCTGGATAGCGTACCGCAAAAGTTGGCAACAGCACATACCCAATCATGCCGCTGCCCGCCACCTCATTAAGCTCTTGCTGATAGCAGCCCTGTGTACAGGCTTGCTGCTGGCCGGAAGCTGAAAATGGAAATAGCTAGCATTCTGAAAAGAGAAAACATGCGGATAACTCAATTCAATGCTTCCTACTACCACACGATCTGTACCCGTTGTACTTTCATTGATCACAGCCAGGCTGGCACCATTGCTTAAGGTGGATAGGTTAATCTGGTTCAGCTGAAGATGAGCCACCTGAAAACCATTCAATGCCGTATCCAACAGGCTTTGCCCCTGAAGCGTAATTCGCACATTTCTGTTGTTGGGAGCGGCTCCCGCCATATTCACTTTCAATACCGCGGGTGGGCCGCCGGTGTACGGATTGAGATTATTTAGGCTCACAGAAAATTTGGAACTTGGATAAATGTATCCGCTGCTGAAACCTTCGCCTGCATCAAATTTGCTGGAATAAATATATTCCCCGGAAACCACCTGTGCATAGCCCGGATTTATCTGTGAACGAGGATAATAACCCCATGTGTACCAGAAATAGGGCAAAGGAGCCGGGGGCGATGATCCAATATCATTGTTCATGGAAATGTACCGCGCATTTACTGCATTGCTGTCGACTGTCAAATAATAAGCCGCTGAGTCGGTAAACAAGCTGTAATGCGTGGACAATTGATCAGCAGCTTGCTCATACAGCAAGCTGTCTGCCGTGCCATCATTAGGTTCGCCGATAAATTCCAGATAATCTCCGGGGGATAAGGTATTGCCGGATGATGCAACAAACAAAGGCACCTGCCTGCCCTGATGCCATAATTGGAAAGCGTAAACTGGAACCTTATCCAGCCCTTGCTGGGCAAGCACATCATAAGGTATCCGGTAAACCCCTTCCTGCGCGATTTTAAACTTATAATAGGTTTTGGGATAGTCAATCCACTCATTGCCATATACCTGGGCCACAGCCTGCAGATTCAGCCCTAAGCATCCGCAGAAAAACAAAATATGCCATGCTGTTTTTAACCATCTCATCCGAACAGGGTTATATGCTCCCAATTCAATATCCAGCGTATTTCTTTTTATGGGGAATATCAATGTCCAGGGAAAAGATATGAGAATACAAAGGTTGCGATTGGTTCGCCAAATTGGTAAACGCATAGGAAAGCTGAAATCCTTTCCATTGGAAACCCGCGCCCACAGCGGGTTGGCTAACCCATATCTGATGTTGACCTGTGGTATCGGCATCATCCTGTGTGTGTTGCAGGTGTGAAATACCTGCCCGGATAAAAATAATCTGGTTATAGCTTAATTCCATACCTACGCGGGGATCCAGGCTGATTTTATTTCCACTGATGAGGGTGTTGCGTCTGCCATCTGTTGCAATGGCCACATCTGTTTCGATGAGAATGCGCCATTTTTCATGTATGAAGGTATGCCAGGCCACAGCGGGGATCAGCTGTGGTAAGGTAAGTTCTGTGGATTTCACGGGAATATCATTTTGAGTGAGAAACAAAATTTGCTTCTCCGCATCGGTGAAATGGAAAGTCCATGCATTGAAAGTAGTGGTAATATCTTTTAGCATAAGGCCGAACATCCAGTGAGGAAGCCGATATTGCAGACCCGCATCCAACCCAAAACCCCACGAACTGGCAAACGATCCCACCACCCGGTGAATGATTTTTACATTGCCCCCTACTTGTAAGTTACGGGCATCATCGCCCACCTGTTCCAGCGGGATCGTGCGGGCATAACTGCACAGCAAAGCATAATCTGCTGCCGAGAAGGTGGTGACGTTATCATAATTCACTGAGCCATCCGGATTCACCAGATAGAGGGTATTGGGAATATCGTCCACGGCAAATCGCAATAGCGTTATGCCTAGCACGGCTTGCGAGGCCGTGAGAGGAAGTGCGGCAGTAGCAAAATCATAATTACCGATGCCGGAAAAATAAGCTGCGTGCATCAGCGAAAGCTGTGGTTGTTCCAGCTGAGTGAGGCCTGCAGGATTCCAGTAACCCGCACAGGCATTTCCGGAACTAGCCACCTGCGCAGTACCCATCGCAAGTCCCCGTGCTCCTGCTCCCAGATTCAGAAATTCATTCACATAAGTCCGCGCCTGCCCCATAGCCTGATTGCAAGCCAGGAATAAACACAAGCTTATCCCAAGTAAACTTCGTTTCATACCCTTTGCCCGGCAAAATGTCTGTGAAGAAATGATATACCATAGCCAAAATAAGCGTTTACCGGAATAGTTCTTATTGCAAATTCAGGAACGCAGGATTCCGGCAGGTTAAATATGGGTTTCACCTCGTTAAAATTAAATAAGTTTGCAGCGGTTTTTTGCGCGCCTCAGGGCGGATGTTCACTAAACTCAGCGAAATATGCATCTCATTGAAGAGCTTTCCTGGCGTGGATTGATTCAGGATTTCACCGCAGGCACAACCGAATGGCTGCAAAATCATACCGTGAAAGGATATATTGGTTTTGATCCTACCGCCGATTCCCTGCATATCGGAAGCTTACTGCCTATCCTGCTGCTGGTACACCTGCAGCGGGCAGGCCATCATCCTATCGCTTTGGTGGGAGGCGGCACAGGAAGAATTGGCGATCCGTCCGGAAAATCAACAGAAAGAACATTGCTCGATGAGGAAAATTTACAACATAATCTTTCATGCATTCGTCACCAAATTGAACATATTCTCCAACAAACAGGTAAACCCTATACCATCTTAAACAATGACGAATGGTTCCGTGAAATGAAATTTATTGATTTTGCGCGTGACATAGGTAAACATATCACCGTCAACTACATGATGGCAAAAGAATCGGTGAAGAAGCGCATGGAAAGCGGACTGTCGTTTACGGAATTTACCTACCAGCTGATGCAGGCTTATGATTTTTATTACCTGTTCACACATTACAATTGCACATTGCAAATGGGTGGTGCAGATCAATGGGGTAATATCACCACAGGTATCGAATTAATTCGCAAGCTCACCGGGAAAGAAGCCTATGCTTTCACCTGCCCCCTGCTCACCAGATCAGATGGCAGCAAATTCGGCAAGAGCGAAAGTAGTGAAAACATCTGGCTGGATCCACAAAAAACTTCTCCCTATCAGTTCTATCAGTTCTGGATTAACCTTGCCGATGCCGACGCTGAAAAAATGATTAAGATTTTTACCTTTTTATCTCAGGAGGAAATCCAAGAAATTGTTGAAACACATCGTGTACACCCTGAACAACGCACCCTGCAGAAAAAACTTGCCGCTGAAATCACCCGATTCGTGCATGGTGATGAAGGCTTGTCACAGGCATTGCAAACTACCCAACAATTGTTTAGTAAAACCTCTGGTGCTCTTCCCTCCGAATCAGAATTACAAACCATGGAAGGCGTGGAACGCATTTCCCTTCCTTATACCGATCAGGATATTGAGTTGATTAACCTGCTTGCCGAAAAAACACATATCTTTCCCAGCAAAGGAGAGGTGAGGCGTATGATTCAAAACGGAGGGCTATATCTCAATAAACAAAAGGTTACAGATGCTTCCAAGATGATTCAACGCGATGATTTGCTCTACGGCAAGTATCTATTAATCCAGAAAGGAAAGAAACATCATTATCTGATTGAATTTACCTAAGAAAGATATCCTCGCCATATTGTACATCACACAAATACAGGCCATCAGGAGGTACAGCAAAAGATGCCAGGCGATGATCTCTGCTTTCGATAATATGTTTAAACTCATCGAGTGTTATTTTTCCTCTCGCTGCTTTTAATTGCGTAGCTACCAGTCCTCTTACCATGCCTCTGAGAAAACGATTGGCCTGAATGTGAAAAATTAATCGGTCATCCTGTTTTTCCCATTGTGCCTGCTGAATATGACAGATGAAGGTTTTTACCTGCGTGCTTTTTTTGGAAAATGACCGGAAATCCTGATAAGTTAAAATGAGTTGTGCACAAGACCGCAGCATGTTCATGTCTAAAGGATAGGGAAAATAATATCCAAAATCTTTCAGAAAAGGATTTTTTTGAAAATAAATAACATATTCATAGCGGCGACTTAAAGCACTGAACCGGGCATGGGCTTTTTCCCGTACCGGATAAATGCGGTGTACAGCAATATCA
>JADGHY010000071.1 GCA_019683625.1 Thermoflavifilum sp.
GGATATGCCAATACTTTTTAAGAAATCTTCCGTGAGCTTAATACTTTTGCTCCAATGGGATACTGGTTTTTGATATGTGCAATAGGATTGAGTGGGCTGGTGCAGATAGGGTTTGCCCAGCAAATGCTGCCTGCCGGAGATGTGGATAGCGCTGTTTCATCCCGGCAAATCCATGTGAGGGCTGATACACAGCCTTTACCAGTTCGTCATCTGCCTTCCCCTTTACCGGTGGCCGATAGTCTTCGCCCCACGTCATCCGAGGCTGTTGTGCAGGTTGACAGCGCCCGGATTCGGATGGTGGCCGACAGTTTGCGGCGCGATAGCCTGCAAAAGGCCATGCTTCTGATCCAGAACCGCGAGCGAGCTTATGCCCAATGGCTGGATGCTGTATGGGCCCATCAGCAATTATTCCGGCATCAAACCCATCCCTTGTTGCAGGTTTCCCCGATCAGGCCCCGACACATGATGGCCGAACAGGAAGATGACTGGCTGTTTTATCTCTGTGTAGGTTATTTGTTTTTGTTAGGATTTATCCGGTCAGGGTTTTACAGCTATTTCAAGCATGTATTTCAGGCTTTTTTACATCCTGCCCTGGCCACCCGTAAGCTAAGGGACCAACTGATGCAAATGCCTTTCCCGGCCTTGTTGATGAATATATTTTTTGCCATAAGCATGGGCTTGTATTTGTTTTTGGTGCTTCGGTATGTGCATTACATTACCCAACATCAGATTTATCTGCTGGTGGTAGCTTTATCGGCTTTGATCGGATGCATTTATCTGGTAAAATATTTCATTCTCCAATTCAGCGGTTGGATATTCGGCGCCAGGGAGCTTACTGGGGGATACGCTTTCGTGTTAATGCTCATCAACAAAGTTTTGGGGGTAACACTAGTGCCATTCGTGCTATTGCTGGCTTTTGGCACGGGTTGGGTACAGGATATGGCTTTACGCCTGTCGTGGCTATGGATTGCAGCCCTGTTTATTTACCGCTATGTGCGCTCCTATGCGTTAGTGAGGCAATACATGGTTTTCAGCAGATTTCATTTTTTTCTTTACCTTTGCGCATTCGAAGTGGCGCCGGTACTTATCATGGCTAAAATTATACTGGAGTGGCTGCATGGCGGGTTTTAAAGCAGAACCCCAAAAATTAAATGGAGCTTATGACGAGTAAAACAGGGCAATCCAACCAAGTTCCAGCAAAAAAAATTCGGCGTATTTTGATCTCTCAGCCCAAGCCCGATAATGAGAAATCACCCTATTTTGATCTGGCTAAAAAATATGGCGTAGAAATAGACTTTTATCCCTTCATTCGGGTTGAGGGCATTTCTGCCAAAGAATTCCGGAAACAAAGAATCGATATTCAGCAATATACGGCTGTAGTCTTTACCAGCCGCAATGCGGTGGATCATTTCTTTCGTATTTGCGAAGAATTAAAAATCAAAGTTTCCCAGGATTGCAAATATTTCTGCATCACAGAGGCCGTGGCGTTGTACCTGCAGAAATTCATCCTGTATCGGAAGCGCAAAGTGTTTTACGGAGCTGATGGAACCACCAAAAGCCTGTTGGATGTCATAGCCAAGCACAAGCAAAATGAGAAATTTTTGCTGCCCTGTTCGGATCAGCATAAAAAGGACATACAGGAATTTTTTGAACAAAATCATTGTGAATACGCCACGGCTACCCTTTACCGCACGGTTTCCAACGACGTGAAAGAAGTATTGCAAAAAGGCTATGACGTGATCGTATTTTTCAGTCCGGCTGGCGTGAAATCGTTGCTGGAGAGCTTTCCTCAGTTTGAGCAAAACGGCACCTATATCGGCGCATTTGGAAGCACTACTTCACAAGCCGTAGAAGAAGCGGGCCTCAGGCTCGACATTCGGGCTCCCTTGCCCGAAGCCCCTTCCATGGTATCGGCCCTTGACCTCTACCTGCAGAAGTTTTACCACAAAAAATAACCCTTCGCTCCTTCCCCGGCAGGCATACCATTTCCGGAATTTTTACGTTTATCATTTGGGGAACCCACGAGGCCCCTCGTTTGAGACAGGCTAGGGAAACCCATCAAAATTTTAAAGGGTTTCAAAGATTAATTTATACATTTAAAACAATATTTGAGCTGGCCTGTCGTTATCTAAAACCCGTGCCTTGTGGTGCGGAACTAACAGACAAAACTTTTGGTTGAAAGGAAAAACATTTACATTGTTAGCTGCTCACATTAAACATACCCTTATGAATTACCAGGTATTTCGTTTGCTGGGGTGCATTGTAGCTGCTTCATTGCTGGTAAGTTGCGGAAGAAATGCTGCGAAAAATGCTCAGGGCCAGCTGGTTGGTGTGCAGAACAGGCCGCATTACAAGCCACCTGTGCCCTACGGGATGGTTTACGTGCCCTCGGGCTTCTTCCACGAAGGACCCAGCGACCAGGACATTAATTATGCCTTTTCTGCCAGGAACAAGGCGATTACCATTGCTGGCTTTTATATGGACGCCACCGAAATCACCAACAACGAGTATCGCCAATTCGTGTATTGGGTGAGGGATTCCATTGCCCACACCCTGTTGGGGCAGGTGAAGAAAGATAAGGACGGGAACAGCTATATCGACTGGAAGGCTAAAATCAATTACAATGATCCGGCTACCCAGCAAAAGCTGGCTGCGATGTATTATGCGCCGGAAGACCGCATTTATGGCCGGAAAGATATTGACGTGCGGAAGTTGATTTATCACGAAGAAACCTACGACCTGAAAGCAGCGGCTATGGATAAAGGGAAAAGTCCGCGTTCCAGTTTCATTGTGAAGCAGGACGTGCCGATTTATCCCGATACCCTGTGCTGGATCCGCGATTATAGTTATTCGTACAACGAACCCATGGCAAAAATGTATTTCTATCATCCGGCCTTTGATAATTATCCGGTGGTGGGCGTCAACTGGAATCAGGCTACAGCCTTTTGTGTGTGGCGTACCAACCTGTGGAATAGCTATCGGGAAGCCCATCATCAATACATTGAAGGAGATTTTCGGCTGCCTACGGAGTCGGAATGGGAATATGCTGCCCGGGGAGGGCGGGTGGAATCGCCGTATCCATGGGGTGGTCCTTATCTGCGGAACAAAAAAGGATGCTTGTTGGCCAACTTTAAACCCGGACGAGGCGATTATGCAGCCGATGGGGGCTTATATCCGGTGAGGGCCGACGCCTACTGGCCTAACGATTATGGGCTGTATAACATGGCCGGAAATGTGAGCGAATGGACTTCGAGTGCTTATTTTGAAGATGCCTATTCCTTTGAAATGGATTTCAATCCAGACATCCAGTATAATGCCAAGCCTAATGATCCGCCGAAGATGAAACGCAAGGTCATTCGCGGCGGATCCTGGAAAGATATTGGCTATTACTTGCAGGTTAGTACCCGGCAATACGAATATCAGGATACTTCAAAATGCTATATCGGCTTTCGCTGTGTGATCTCATTCCTGGGTCGCTCGATGAGTGATTTCAGCAAAGGGAAATTAAAATAAGCGAGGTGCCGTCTCCTATGAAAAACATTGATTCATCATTCGCAAAAACAACCAAACATGGAATTTTTCGCCACCAAAAGAGGGAGAGACACCCTGAATGTTATCTTTAGTGTGGGTGCTTCTATTGTGATTTTTGGCGCATTAGCCAAAATCGAACACTGGGGAGGGGTGCTTGGGCATGCCCTGGAAGCCGGTATGATCACCGAAACCGTTGTGTTTCTGCTCATGGCCTTTGTGCCACCAGAAAAACAATATCATTGGGATCGGTTATTTCCCATGGTTTCGGAAGACATTGAAGAAGAATCCCAGCTGCAAAACGCCCAGATATCTTCTATTGCATTGGGAGGAGGTAATCCGGTATTAACCCAAATGGAACGGATGATGCAGGAAGCCGATATTACCCCCGATGCCCTGAAAAGGCTCAGCGATCAGTTTCAACGCTTGGGCACCACGGTTTCGCAATTGGCCGATGTATCCCAGGTGATTCAGGCCACACAGGATTATGGCTCGCGGCTGCAACAAGCCTCTGATGCCTTAGCTGCTATGCGACAGGCTTATGCCGATGCGGCGCAGGCAGCCACCCATTTCACCCTGGCCTCAGAAGCTACCCGCAATTTCCATGAACAAATTCAGACGATGACCAAAAACCTCTCATCTCTGAATGCCATTTATGAACTGGAATTGCAAGATACCCATCATCATCTCAAAGTGATGAATCAGTTTTACACCCAGCTGGCCAATGCTTCCCAAAACTTGCAAAATAGCCTGGAAGATACCCAAAAAACACAGGAACAGGTGGCCCTGCTGGCCAGGAACCTAAGTCAGCTGAACAAAGTGTATGGCAATATGCTTTCAGCACTTCAAATTAAAGCCTGAGCCAATTTAACTGCTTATGGCAGTTTTAACTGCCTATGGCAGTAAGCCGATTTAAATTAAGGAAGAGTTTGTTTACCTGATTTCAAAAGCGTTGAAAAATGGCACTACCTAAGGAGCCCCGGCAAAAGATGATTAACCTGATGTATCTGGTGCTGATGGCCATGCTTGCCCTGAACGTATCAGCTGAAATCTTGAATGCCTTTAAAACCGTCAATGAAAGCATTTCTAATTCAAACAATGCCATTACCCAGAAAAATAACCTGGTGTATCAACAATTTGAAAAACAACTTAGCATTGATCCGGAAAGAGTAAGGCCCATAAAAGAAAAAGCCGATCAGGTGAAAGTCCTTTGCCAGCAAATGAACGAATATATTGACAGCCTGAAGAAAATCATCATTCGGGAAAGTGGCGGGCTAAATGATAGCGGAGAAATTAAAGACATGTCGAACCTCGATGCGCCCTCCCGGGTAATGGAAAATCAGGGGCAGGGAGCTATCCTGGAGAAAAAGATTCAAACACTCAGGCAGCAATTGCTGAACATGTACGACAATCCGGTAGAACGGGAACAGGTGGCCCAGATTTTACCTTTAAAAATTGAAATGCCGAAAAAGACCATCGACAACAAAAAAACCTGGACACAGGTGAATTTTGAAATGGTGCCTACCATTGCTGCGATTACCATTTTAAGCAAAATCCAGAATGATGTGAAAAACTCAGAAGCCCAAGTGATCGATGATTTGTTCAAAAAAATTGGCCAACAGGAATTTGTATTCGACACCTATAAGCCGCTGATATCGGCCAATGCAGGCTATGTGATTGCGGGGCAGAAATATGAGGCCCAGATTATGCTGGGGGCCTATAGTTCTACTATCAATCCCACCATCATGGTCAACGGGCAACCCATTCCCGTACAAAACGGGGTGGGCACTTTTTCCACTGTGGCATCCGGCGTGGGCCTGCACACCTATAATGTGGCCATCAGCTTGAAAGATCAGAATGGACAGATTAAGACTTATACGGCCACAGCCGAATACATGGTAGGAGCGCCGGCCGTGTCGGTCTCAGCCGATAAAATGAATGTGCTCTATATTGGCGTGGATAATCCTATTTCGGTGGCCGTTGCCGGAGTACCCGCCGAACGTGTGAGTGCCACCATTTCCGGTCCGGGAAATCTCACGAAAACGGGTCCCGGCAAGTATATTGCCCGCGTGTCGGCCGTGGGTACGGTAACGGTGAATGTTAGTGCCGATTTCGATGGCCAGGTTCGCCCCATGGGCAGCATGGAATTTCGTACCAAACGCATACCCGACCCCGTTGCCGAAGTGGCTGGTAGCAAAGGAGGGGTGTTGAGTGCGGCCGTATTCAGGGCGCAAAAAGGCGTGGCAGCCGTGTTGGAAAATTTTGACTTCGATGCCAAATTCGTGGTCACCAGCTTTACCATCGGATTTGATGGGGCCGGCTTTTCCGATTATATCGAAGCCAGTTCCAACTCGGCTTATTTTACCGAACAAATTGAACAATACATTCAGCGGTGCAGGCCAGGTACCCGGGTGTTCATCGATAATATCCACGCGCGTGGACCCGATGGCATCACACGAACCTTGCCCCCGATTTCGTTTAAATTAAATTGATGATCCTAAATCCTGTCATATGAAAAATCATGTTGTTCGGATTTTCGCGATCTGGGTGCTGCTGATTTGCTGGACAGCTGCTGAACTCTCTGCCCAGGCTGTCCGCACCACTACCCGCCGCCGCAGAGCCACCACAGGTGCCGTGCAAACACAACCAGCCAACAATGGGATCGTAAATCCCACCACCGGCAATGTGATCAGCCCTCCTCCTGCCGTAGTGGATACCACTCAGCCCGGCGCTGCACCCCAAAGGCCCGATAATATTTTCGGTGAACTGGAAAATCCGAAAATGCCACTCCGCAACGATAATGTGGTGGTGCGCAACCTGGTAAAAGATCGTACACCCTTGGCCTATCAATATATCCGCGAAGACGATGCCGTATGGGGGCACCGCCTCTGGGAAGAAATTGACGTACATGAGAAAATCAACCTGCCTTTCGCTTATGCCGGCGAAGGGGGTAGTTATGACCTGTTCAGCATCATGGTGAAAGCTATTCTCGACAGCGAAATCGTTGCCTTTAACCCTATTGATGATCGGTTCACCACCCCCATGAGCATCAGTGAAGTCAAGCAAGAATTGATTGGCCCTCCGGACACTATTCGGGTTGTGGATCCCGTTACCGGGAAAGAAACCGTGCAGATCGTGCGGCATGATTTTGATCCCAAAATTGTGATCCGCTACAGGATTAAGGAAGACTGGGTATTCGACAAACAAACTTCCCAATTATATGTACGTATCTTAGGCATTGCTCCCCTAAAAGCAATTTACAATCCCGATGGCTCGCTCCGGGCCGTAACACCATTATTCTGGTTGTATTATCCTGACCTGAGGCCAATTCTGGCAAAATATGATGTGTATAATCCTAACAACTATATGATGCGGATGAGTTGGGAAGATGTCTTTGAAATGCGTTATTTCCATGCCTATGTGGTGAAGGAAGATAATGTATTTGATCGCTACATCAAGGATTATGAAAAGAACGGTATCCGTGCTTTGTTGGAAGGAGAAAAGATCAAAAACGAAATCTTCGATTGGGAACAAAACCTCTGGGCATATTGATATAGTTGGCACGGTCTTCCACGCCTAAATTGTTTCTCTGCCGAAATCAGCAAAGCGTAATTGATGCATGCAACGATTGGCCAGGTGAATCACTCTATATCATGTGATCATTTTATTCACCTAAAAACAAATGCCTATGAAATGCCTACGCTTTGCTATTGCTGCAAGTTTATGCATGCTGGCTGTTGCCAGTTGTAAGAAAAATGACAGTACGCCCACCGGTCCTGCTGCACTCGTGGGAAAATGGCAGGGACAGAAAGTTCAGGTTGTGTATAGCCTGAATGGGCAACAACAAGGCGATACCACGCTCAATATCACTTCGCCTAATTATCTGATCTTGGATTTTCGGGCCGATTCAACCTTGATCATCAACTCTCGTTTAAGCTTTTTCGGTGATTCTACTGGCACGACAGATACCACCTATTATCTGGTAAAATCAGGAAAAATTGTGTTGACCAATAACCTGCAGGACACAAATGGCTATGAGCAGGCCGATTATCAGTTGTCAGGAAGCCAACTCCTGTTGCACGAAGAACAAACTGATACCACACAACAAGGTGTTGAGAAAAATGAAATCACCTTCTATTTGCAACGCATGTAAGAAATTTTTTCAATTACCTGGAAGCCCGCAACAAGCGTTGTGGGCTTTTTTATGGTTTAATGATAAAGTTTTTCGATGATATCCCGGTATTTTGCCTCAATCACTTTTCGTTTAAGTTTTAAAGTAGGCGTGAGTTCGCCCCCATCAATGGTCCATTCATGCGGGAGCAAAGCAAATTTTTTGATTTGTTCCACATGGTTAAATTGAGGATTGTATTTATCGAGGATGGATTGATATAAAGCTTTCACCTGAGGATGTTGAATGACGGACTGTTGATCCTTAAAAGGAATATTATTTCTTGCACACCAGTCCTTTAAATGGGCAAAGGAAGGCACAATCAATGCAGAAACAAATTTGCGTCCTTCCCCGACGACCATGACTTGTTCGATGAAGCGGGATTCCTTTAATTTGTTTTCGATGGGTTGAGGGGCCACGTATTTGCCGCCTGATGTTTTCAGCAGTTCTTTTTTGCGGTCAGTGATTTTTAGAAATTTTCCATTGACGAGTTCGCCCACATCACCGGTGTGCAGCCAGCCATCTTCGATGACTTCCGCGGTGAGATCGGGCCGTTTGTAATAGCCCATCATCACATTGGGACCTTTGCAAAGAATTTCTCCATCCGGAGCAATTTTCACTTCCACGCCATCGATGATAGGCCCAACCGTGCCGAACATCCGGTTTTCTATTTCCATTCGATTTACACTGATGACGGGTGATGTTTCTGTGAGGCCATATCCCTCCAGGCAGGGAATACCTGCTGCGGTGAAGATTTGCAAAAGCCTGATTTGTGCGGGAGCCGAGCCAATGACTACGGCCTGAATGCGACCGCCCAATGCTGCTCTCCATTTGCTGAATACAAGCCGATCTGCGATCTTCAGCTGAAGGGCATAGAGCAAAGGTTGGTGTTTTCTCAGCTGATAGCGTTTGGCCAATCCTAAAGCCCAGAAAAAAATCCATCTTTTGACCCCATGCAATTGCAAACCTGCCTGCACAATGCGTTCATACAATTTTTCCAACAAACGCGGCACAGTTGTAAAAATGGTGGGCTGCACTTCTCTCAGGTTCTCTCCGATTTTGTCCAGGCTTTCCGCATAATAGATAGATATGCCGCTGTGGATATACAAATACGTGATCATGCGTTCATACACATGATTCAGTGGCAAAAAGCTCAGTGCTCGGGA
>JADGHY010000072.1 GCA_019683625.1 Thermoflavifilum sp.
CACTCCGGCACGGGGTAAAAATAAGCCGATCGATTGGTGGGGTATTGTGCTGTTGGCTATATCTGTAGGCTGTTTGCAAACGGTATTGGAAAAAGGTGAGCGGGAAGATTGGTTTGCTTCCACCTTCATCATCGTACTAACTTTTTTATCGATCCTTGCGGGCATTCTTTTCGTTTGGCGGGAAATGGAAGTTGCCGATCCGGTGGTGGATTTTCGGATTTTGCGCTACCGCAGTTTTACAATTGGCATGTTCACCTCATTTATCTTAGGTCTCGGATTGTATGGATCGGTGTTTGTGTTTCCGGTGTTGTGCCAGAATATTTTGGGATTTACGGCCGAGCAAACGGGGCTTTTGTTGTTGCCAGGCGGGTTGGCCACTATTTTCATGATGCCCTGGGTGGGGGCTATGCTCAAGAACAATGTCCCTGCACAGATTTTGGCCTCAGCAGGGTTTCTGATCTTTTTCATCTTTTGCATGCAAATGGTGCATTACACCACACAAGTATCGGGCACTGCAGATTTCTTCTGGCCTTTGATCATTCGCGGGCTTGGCATGAGCCTGCTGTTTGTGCCCATCACCACGCTGGCCGTGCAGGAATTGCGCGGTAAAGATATTGGCCAGGGTACAGGGCTGAATAATATGGCCCGCCAGCTGGGTGGCTCATTTGGCATTGCGCTGATCACCACTTTTTTAGACAGAAGAATTGCTTTTCATCGCAACAGGTTAATCGAAAACATTAACCCATACAACAATGCCTTCACCGAGCGCTATGGTATGTTTGTACATGGATTTCAGGCCAGGGGCTATGATGCGCAGACAGCCAGTCACATGGCTTATCAGGCCATAGATGGTCAGTTAATGCGGCAAACAGCCCTGCTCTCCTATGCCGATGTGTTTTGGGTAGTGGGCGTGTTTTTCCTGGTGATGATACCATTGTTATATCTGCAAAAATTTAATCGTGGCGGTGGCATGTTGCCTGCCGGCGCTCATTAATATAGCTTGCACATACCGGAGAGGATGTGTAAATTAGGTTAAAAGCTTTTGATTTTTGTTTGATTTATCGGATATGGTTACCATTCTGGCTCCAACTGATTTCTCGCTCAATGCACGCCATGCCACAACTTATGCGGCTAAGCTCCTGGCCCATCAATTTCACAATGAAGGCCGCATGATTCTGATGCATGTGTTTGAAGCGCCCTCAGCTATCTCGGAATATGAATTGAATATGTTGCATTTTGATACCATGAAAACCTATATCCGGGAAAGGCTTGAGGAACGAAAAAATGAGCTGAAAGAGGAGGTAGATCGGCATTTGCATATTGAATGTGTGGCTACCAATGAGGGATTGCTGGAACATATCCGGCGGGTTTCGGCTCACGCGCAAGTGGACTTTATCACCATTGGCCTTACTGGATCGGGCATGGGCAATATTTTTCTGGGTAGCCATACCGTGGAAATTGCTCAGCATGCAGGTTATCCGGTGATTACCGTACCTCCCCGGGCTGAGTTTCCCGAAGGCAGGGGCATTCGGAAAATTGTCTTTGCTTATGATCTTTCGGCAGGAGGGAAAGGGGATATAAATTCGGCTTCAGATGCAGTTCTCCAGCCTTTTGCCCGCATCCGCAATATTGTTCAGCTCTTCGGGGCCGAATTGCAGATCTTGTATCTGTGGCCGCCGAAAAAAGAAGATCATGAACAACTGGAAACCCAACGCCGCTTGCTGGAAACGCAATTCCAGGGCCTGCGCGTGAGTTTTCACCGGCTTTCTTCCCGGCATGTGGTGAGTGGCATACGGGAATTTGTACGCGACCAGCAGGCCGATATGATATTGTTCATTCTTCAACAGCAGCGCTGGCCAGGCAGTTTATTAAAGCTAAGGCATACACGGGCCATGCTGTTTCGCAGCACGGTGCCGGTGTTGACCGTACCTGTGCCAGCGCAGGACTAATAACCTAAGCTTGCTTGCGCAGCGGCAAGCAGCTATCAACCGAAACCTGGTAAAATGAGTTTAGGGCATGATATAGGCGTGAGGCTGAAATGGTACTGGCATGGGCAGCAGGCATTGCGCTACCGGAATTATCGCTTGTTTATCACGGGCCAGTCGTTATCGCTCATTGGCACCTGGATTCAACGCATAGCCATGATGTGGCTGGCTTATCAGCTTACCCGTTCAGCAACCTGGCTGGGCATTGTCGGATTCTGCGAACAGATTCCCATTTTTCTCATCGCTCCCTTTGCAGGTGTATTTGCAGACAGATGGAATAAGCAAAAGGCACTGGCCTGGATTGAATCCCTAGCGATGTTGCAGGCCTTTTTGCTGAGTTTGCTCACGTTTCTGCATGTGGTCAATATCTGGCATCTCATCGGGTTAAGTCTGTTTCTGGGTACGGTCAACTCTTTTGAAGTTCCTGTCCGCCAGTCGTTTGTAGTGGAAATGGTGAATCGGGATAAAACCGCATTGGTGAATGCAATTGCCTTAAATTCCACGATATTCAATCTTTCCCGGCTCATTGGTCCTTCAATTGCCGGTGTGCTCATTGCCAGTGTGGGTGAAGGCTGGTGCTTTTTTATCAATGCCCTGAGTTATGCCGTTGTAGTGGTTTGTGTGTTGCTGATGCGCATGGTTGATCTGGATAAATACAAGACTAATAACAAACCAGAAATTCTTCATCAACTTCGGGAAGGTGTGCAATATGTATTTCATCATGGGCAGATGGGACGGCTGTTGGGTTTGCTGGCCGTGGTGAGCTTTGTAAATGCCAGTTTGCGTACACTGGCACCTGTTTTCGCCAAGCAAATCCTGCATGGTGGTGCCGGCACCTTTGGGCTGTTGATGAGTGCCTCCGGCGTCGGCGCCATCACGGGAGCACTGTATTTAACCAACCGCAAAACCCTGCAAACCATGTTGCGGATCGTTTCCTTCACTGGCATCACGCTTGCCGTGGGGATGGTGATATTTGCCCTCTCGCATCTGCTATGGCTTTCGTTGATATGCATGGCCATCACCGGTTTTGCCCAAATGTTGCATACAGCCACCACCAATACTTTGCTTCAGTTATTCACAGAAGACGATAAGCGGGGCCGGGTGATGAGCTTTTATACCGTATGCCTGCAAGGCACGATGCCATTCGGCAGCCTGGTTTCAGGCACCATTGGTGACGCCTTGAGTGCTCCCTGGGCGGTTGGGATCATGGGTGGCTTTTGTTTATTGGCCTCGCTTTGGCTGAGGCATCGCAAGCAGGTATCTCCGGACAAAATTTTTCCGGCGCAGGAGGAAAAGGCAGGCTCAGAAGCCTTTCGGGCTTCGGCAGCAACCCATCAGCATAGTTTATCTGTGATTTGGAAAAAAGCCAATCAATTGTTTCACACCCATAAAAACTAAGCCTATGAGCAGAGTTTTGCATCAGATGATTCAGGTATCCGTTGCCGACGGAACAAAGATGGATATCTATGAAGCCTATCCGCAGGATCGGGAAGGAAAGCATTTGCCTGGCGTGATGTTGTTTCAGGAAGCTTTTGGGGTAAACGACCACATTCGTGAGGTGGCTCGTCGCATAGCGGCCGAGGGCTATGTGGTGATGGCTCCTGAATTATATCATCGCACGGGGCCGGGATTTGTCTGCAGTTATACCGAGTTTGGGGCGGCCAGCAAACATCTTCAGGCTTTAACCCTGCAAGGTTTGGAACAAGATATCCAGGCCACGGCACAGGCCTTGCGTGCGCATCCCGCCGCCGATCCCAATGCGCTGGTATCGATTGGCTTTTGCCTGGGCGGGCGGGTATCTTTTCTGGCAGCCACTATCCTGCCGCTGCGGGCATCGGCCTGTTTCTACGGAGGAGGTATAGCCGAGCAATTGCTCGATCGCGTACCAAACATCCAGACGCCTTTGCTATTGTGCTGGGGCGGACAGGATAAGCATATCACGGCCGATAAGATTCAAGCCATCACGGCAGCCCTGGATGCTCAGCAGAAGGATTATGTGAATGTGGTATTTTCCAAAGCCGATCATGGCTTTTTCTGCGATGCCCGCGCCAGCTATCATCCCGTATCTGCAGCAGCAGCCTGGGAACTGGTGAAGATCTTTTTCCGGCAACACCTGAACAAATAAGCCTTCCATAAGATATTGTAACTTACATCCAGTTAACCACACAATATGGAACAAAGCTGGATAAGCCAATGGATGGAGCACGGAGAGATTCGGACGTTGCCTGCGGGCACGGTACTGTTAGATGATGGCAGTTATATCAGAAGCGTGCCCCTGGTGCTTTCGGGCGTCATCAAGGTGCTCAAACAAAACGAAGAAGGCAAAGAAATTCTGCTGTATTACATTCAACCCGGAGAAAGCTGCGTGATGTCGTTCCTGGGGGGCTTGCATGAAGAGAAAAGTAAGATCAAAGCCGTGGTAGAAGAAGATGCGGAGGTGTTATTGATTCCGATAGATGAGATAAGAAGGCTTATTCGGGAAGAGTATGGCTTCATAGAATTTATGTTCAAACTTTACCATCGCCGGTTTGAAGAAGTGTTGAACGTGCTGGAGGCCGTGAGTTTTAAGCGGCTGGATGAACGGTTGCTGGCTTTGTTGCACAAAAAGATGAAACTCAGCGGTTCGGTTCAGCTTCAGGTGACCCATCAGCAGCTGGCCGATGAGCTGGGTACCGATCGGGTGGTGGTATCCCGTTTGTTGAAACAGCTGGAAAATGAAGGCATGGTTTCATTGGGTCGCAACCGTATTGTGATGCTTAAGCCTGAGCCGGAAATGTAACACGGGTTACGCAAAAGCTGCTGTTTTGTGGTTTTCTTTGTGAAAAATCAAAGCCATGAAACGCAACGTGGGTCTTTTAGATCGCCTTATTCGTTTGCTGTTGGCCGTTGTGCTGGGCATGTTATATGTAAGCCATGCGGTAACGGGTGTGTGGGGATTGGTGTTGTTCATCGTAGGTATCCTCCTGTTGTTCACCGCATTTGTGGGGTTTTGCCCGATATATCGGCTGTTGGGCATGCGCACCTGCCGCCTTCCCAAATGAATGCAGCTTTTTCCCTATTAAAGAGTATTTGAAAAAATTTCAGGATGATGCAGCAACAAACGCCTACATTTTCGGAAATCATTCGCAGCGACAAGCCCGTATTGGTTGATTTCTTTGCCACCTGGTGCATGCCTTGCAAGATGATGGAACCCATTCTGGAAGAAGTGAAGGCCAGAACAGGGGATCGTGTCTTATTCCATCAGGTGGATGTAGATCGCAATCCTCTGGTGGCCAGTGTGTATCAGATTGCTGGCGTGCCCACGCTGATGGTGTTCCGGAAGGGAGAAGTGCTTTGGCGGCATTCGGGTGTTGTGCCTCCAGACCAGCTTTTTCAGGTGATTGAGCATATCCTGCAGGAAACGGATCAGCAGGAAAATAAAAAGCCTGCCGTGGATACCCAGCAGGCGTCTTGATCTAGAGCTGGAATAAACTTATTTGCCCTGATTGGCTAACAAAATAGATCCTGCCAGCAGGCCAATGTCTTTCACCAGCATCAGGTTCTGGGTGGGATCATGAAATCCCATAGGCAGGCGGACAATGAGGATGACAAGCAGTAAATACAAGGCAAGCAGATAGCCGGCAAGTTTGCTTTTCACATTGATGATAAAGGAAATGGCGGCCAGGATCTGGGCAATACCGGTGAGAGCGATCCAGAATTTGCCCGGAGGTATGGGCGACATGCCGGCCATCTGGTTGAGATATATTAAATGATTGATGCCAATGTACAGAAATGGGATGGCGAATACAATCATGGCAATGCGGTCAGGGATAATGTTTTTCATACGAAAAAGTTTTTACGAGAAAAGATAGGGGCAATTTTTCACAAATGCAAGCCAGCATTTGCGGGTGATGTGCCGCCTCAGGATGCAAATCCCTGTTTCCGGACTATGCCGGATCAGCCGAAGGAGAGGCTTTCACAGGATGGGTGCTGTGTTCAGGGCGCATGTGCGGGAAAAACAATACATCCTGGATGGAGGGCTGGTTGGTAAGTAACATCGCCAGCCTATCTATACCAATACCGATACCCGCTGTGGGAGGCATGCCATATTCCAGGGCGCGGATAAAATCATAATCAATATACATGGCTTCTTCATCGCCTCGCTGCATAAGTTTAAGTTGCTCTTCAAAACGATGCAGCTGATCGATGGGGTCATTTAGCTCGCTGTAAGCATTAGCAATTTCTTTACCATTGATGATAAGCTCAAAACGCTCTACCAGTCCGGCTTTGCTCCGATGCTTTTTGGTGAGCGGACTCATTTCCACCGGATAATCGATGATAAAAGTGGGCTGCACAAAATGAGACTCGCAGGCTTCGCTAAAGATGGCGTCGATGAGCTTGCCTTTGCCCATGGTGTGATCGGTTGGAATCTGAAGCTGATGGCATACATCCCGCAATTGCGCCTCTTCCATACCGCTGATGTCGATACCGGTAAATTCATGGATTGCATCCAGAATCGCTATCCGCGGATAAGGCGCCTTGAAATCAATTTCCTGGCTGCCAACCTGGATTTTGGTGGTACCATGTAAAGTCTTCACCACGTGCTCCAAGAGTTGTTCCGTGATTTCCATCATCCAGAAATAATCCTTATAAGCCACATAAAACTCCAAGATGGTGAATTCCGGATTGTGGGTACGGTCCATCCCTTCGTTACGAAAGTTGCGGCTGAATTCGTACACCCAATCATATCCCCCCACGATGAGCCGTTTCAAATACAGCTCATCGGCGATACGCAGGTACAGGTCCATATCCAGGGCGTTGTGGTGCGTGATGAATGGGCGTGCAGCTGCACCCCCGGGAATAGTTTGCAGGACGGGGGTATCCACTTCCAGTGCCCCCCGTTGGTTCAGGAAATCCCGGATAGCTTGTTTCATGCGGGTAATCATTGCAAAGCGCTCCCTGGCCTGCGGTTCAATAATCAGGTGGGCATAGCGTTGCCGATATTTAAATTCTGGATCTGTCACGGCATCATACAAGGCGCCTTCTTTTTCTTTTACCACGGGCAGAGGCCGCAAGGCTTTGCAGAGCAAGGTAAATGCCTGCACGTGAATGGAAAGCTCACCGGTTTTGGTATAAAACACAAAGCCTTTTATGCCAATAATGTCGCCAATGTCGAGCAGTTTTTTCCAGACGGTATTATAGAGGGTTTTATCCTCGCCCGGGCAAATATCGTCTCTGCGTACATACAGTTGGATGCGGCCTGTGCTGTCTTGCAGGTCGGCAAAGCAGGCCTTGCCCATATCACGCATGGTCATGATACGTCCGGCAATGGACACCTGCTGAAAAGGCTCGGGATGTTCAGGATCAAATTGCTCCCGGATGGTGCGCACCTGGGTATTCACTTCAAAGAGGGCAGCCGGATAGGGATCTATACCCAGTTGTTGCAGCTGAGCTAGTTTTTCCCTGCGGATACGTTCCTGTTCTGATAAGGTTAATGGCATGAATTTGACGAATTAAAATCACCAACAGGCTTGCAAAAATAGCATATTTCGGGCTGTGCAGGGGGAAAGCAAATCAAATAAAGCTTATCTTTTCTGCTCAATCTGCCAGATATGTTTAAAGCAATATTATGTGGATGCGGGCTGCTGATAGCTTGCCAATATGGTTTTGCACAGGATACCACTTATGCGATGCGGTTAGGATTTCCGCCGGATGCGCGGGTGCTCATTTTGCACATGGATGATGCCGGAATGTCGTTTGATTCGGACAGTGGCATCATTCGGGTGTTGGAACAGGGTGTAGCCCGTTCTACCAGTGTGATGATGCCCTGCCCGTGGGTGCCCCATATCGTGCGCTACATTGTTTCCCATCAGGTGGATGCAGGTTTGCATTTAACCCTTACCTCAGAGTGGCGGGATTATCGCTGGGGGCCTGTGGCAGGTGTTGCTGCGGTGCCTGGGCTCACTGACAGCACGGGCAATCTTTGGCCCGATGTGGCGGATGTGGTGCAACATGCTTCGGCCACAGAAGTGAGCCAGGAAATAGAGGCCCAGCTGGAGAAAGCAGAACGTATGGGCTTTCATCCTACCCATCTGGATTCACACATGGGCACCTTGTTTGCCACGCCAGCCTTTTTGCAGGCTTATGTGCAGCTGGGTATTCGGCATCATATCCCCGTGATGTTACCCGGCGGGCATGATACCTATATTGCCGGGGAAATGCACCTGCAGCCGCAACAGCTTCAGCAATTGCAGGCATTGGGCCGCCTGCTTTGGGATAATGGGTTACCCGTGTTAGATGATTTACACAACAGCAGCTATGATTGGAAGATACCTGCCGGCATGCCGCGTGATGATGCACACCTTTGTGCCTGGCGCGTGGCCATGTATGAAAAAACCCTTTCTGCCTTAAAACCCGGCATCACCATGGTGATCATGCACTGTACACAAACTTCCTGCAATTTCGATCGCATATCGGATAGCGGCGATATTCGCAGGGCCGATATGCTGGCGATGCTCGATCCCGGCTTTCAGGCATTTTTAAAACAACAGGGTTTTATCATCACCACATGGCGTGAGCTGATGCAAAGGCGGCAGGCGCTGACCCGGTAATAAATCCAATGTTTGCCATGAGCAGTTTCTCAAAAATACGGATCAGGTATTCCCAGAGGTATTTCCTGCGTACCTTTATTCTGGTGAGTGCCTTAAGCATCGCACAGGGCATGAAAGCGCAGTCCCCAAACAAGCCTTCCGGGCACACGGATAAGCTATTGCAACAGTTGCTGTTCCACCATGGAGATAGTTTGTTTCATCAGGTGATTACCCATCCGGACAGCTATCGCCTGCAAATCTTGTACGTACAAATCAACCGCGATGCCCATAATTT
>JADGHY010000073.1 GCA_019683625.1 Thermoflavifilum sp.
GGAAGATCAGGTGGAAGACTATGCCCGCCGCAAGCAAATGCCCATCGAGGAAGTCAGCTATTGGCTCAGGCCCCAGCTGCAGGATTAACACCGGAACTTCTCCTGCTTTATCCTAATGCGGTGTGCACGAAAAGTTAAGCCACCATCAGCATCGTGCTTCGGAGGCCCTCACTCTTCATGTTTTTCCCTTTTGCGCAGCTGAGCATTTATCAACGGCGTCTTCGGGGCCAGGAAAAAGCCCGTGAGGCTGGCAAACATAATCGGAATCAGCAGATGCACACCAGTCATCGTGGCCACTAGAATAGTGGAACTTACGGGTGTGCGGGTCACACAGGCGTTCAATGCGGCCATACAGCATACCATGATCAGTGCCGGTTGGGAATAAGGGAAGAAATGGGAAATAATCAATCCCAGCGTGGCGCCGGTGAAAAACAGCGGAATGATGAAACCACCCCGCCAGCCGGAAGTAACCGTTACCGTGATGGCCAGCAGTTTTACAATCAGAATAGCCACCAACAGTTGCAGCGTGAAATGCTGGGTAAACAGCTCTGGAATCTGATAATGGCTGAAATAGCGGGTGATGGGTAATTCATAGGCCATGATGCCCAGCAACAGGCCGCCAATGGCCGTTTTTATGAAAACGGGGAAGGGTAATTTTTTAAACAGTCTTTTCCCGGTGCGTACCAGAAAGATAAAAGCCCATCCTACAGCAGCGGCTAGCACGCCAAAACCTATTGCATAGAAGGCGTCGTTCACATGCACCTGGTAAGAAGCCGGAAACTGCCAGCTGGGTCCTATGCCGATGTGGGTGATGATCACAAACACGATATAGCTGGTGCAGCTGGATACAATGGCCGGAATCAAAGCCTGATAATATTCGGTCACATGCTTATGGTGCAGGATCTCCAGGGCAAACAGGCTGCTCCCCAGGGGTGCACCAAACAAGGCCGTGAAGCCGGCAGCCACACCGGCAATGGTCATGGAGCGGATATCTTCATTGCGAAAATGCAATCGTTTTGCCAGCCAGGTGCCCGTTGAGCCAGTAACCTGGATCATGGGTGTTTCCGGCCCCAGGCTTCCTCCCGAGGCAATGCACACCAGCGAAGACAAAATCATAGCCGGATTATTTCGCGTATCCAATCGCCCACCCCTAAACCGGATATTATTCACGATTACATCAATCTCACCCGGGTCGCGCAGCAAATAAATGATCAGTCCGGCAATTAAACCTCCTCCCGTCATGCAGGCTATCACCCAGGCTCCGGTAAAATGAGCCAGCAAATGGGTAAATGCATCCAGGATAATCCAGTAAAAACCTGCCATCACACCACCCAACAGCCCAATAATGGCCCAGAGGATGAAAATTCTGCTAAAGATAAACTCATTGATCCGCAGCCTGTCGTTAATCGTATAGCGCAGCTCAACAAGTTTTTTCCGCGTGGCATAATCCATCATCATGTTTTTTGTGCGCAAAGATAGCTTGCGACAGGCGTTAATTTTTTTTAAAATATCTTGCAGCCTTCAGGCTCCACGAACAGGCAAGCTAAATTTGTTACTGTAACAATAGGCTGAATACGAGTTATGCTTCGGTTTCAACATCCTGAATATTTTCAATGGCTCTTGCTGCTTATCCCAGCCATAGCGGCCTTTGGGTATGTGATCTGGTGGAAACGCAAGGCCATCCGCAAATGGGGAGATACCCGGCTGGTACAGCAGTTGTTCACGGATTATCGGCCGGTATTGTTTCGCTGGAAGTTTTTTTTGTTGCTCATGGCCTTGTGTCTGGTAATTGTAGGAGCAGCTAACCTGCAGATGGGCACACACATGGAAAAGGTGGAAACCAAGGGGGTGGATGTGATGGTGGCTTTGGACGTCAGCAAAAGCATGCTGGCGCAGGACGTGCAGCCCAGCCGCCTCCAGCGTGCCACCCAGCTGCTAAGCCGCTTGTTCGACCAGCTGCCCGGCGACCGCATTGGGCTGGTGGTTTTTGCCGGACAGGCCTATTTGCAGATGCCGCTTACGCTCGACCATGCAGCGGCACACATGTATCTCAATGCCATTACTCCGGATATGGTGCCCACACCAGGTACAAACATTGCAAGTGCAATGGAGATGTGCCGCCAGGCATTTAACACCCAGGAAAAAACCCATAAAGTCATTATCCTGATCACGGATGGAGAAGATTTTGGCGAAGGCGCGGTGGAACAGGCCCGAAAGGCTTATCAGGAGGGTATTATCATCCACACCATTGGGGTGGGCACGCCGGCAGGCGCCCCGATTCGTGATCCCGAAACCGGCGACTATAAACGCGATGAAAACGGCCAGATCGTTATTTCCCGACTGAACGAAACCGAACTCAAGCAAATTGCCGCCGAAGGCCATGGCTCCTTCCAATACCTGGATCAGGTAAGTGATGTGGCACGGCATCTGGAAAATAGCATCAACCAGATCGGACAAAAGACCTTCCAGGAAAACATGTACACCGACTATAACAGCTATTTTCAGTATTTTCTGGTTTTGGCCCTGTTGGTTGTGGTGTTGGAACTTTTTATTCCCGAAAAATCAAAAGGCTTATGGGCAAGAGGAGCTTCTTTCTGATACTGGCTTTGGCCATCACGGCTGTGGCCGCCGGGCAGTCGGCCCACCAGCTTATCCGCAAGGGCAATAAAGCCTATCAGCGGGGTGATTATGCCGATGCAGAGGCGGAATACAAAAAAGCGCTGGAGAAACAACAAAACCTGCCCCCGGCCTGGTTTAACCTGGGCAATGCCATGTATCAGCAACAACGATATGCCGAAGCCCGCCAACAATACCAGAACAGCCTGGAACTTTCCCATTCCAGCCAGGAAAAAGCCGATGCCTGGTATAACATGGGCAATACCTTCATGAGTGAGAAAAACTGGCAGCAAAGCATCCAGACCTATGAACAAGCCCTGAAGCTAAACCCCTATGATGATGATGCCCGCTATAACCTGGCTTATGCCCAAGCTATGCTGAAAAAGCAACAACAGCAACAATCGGGCGGCGGCAAGCAAAACCAGCAACAGCAAAACCAAAATCAAAATCAAAATCAGCAGAATAAGCAGCAGCAAAATCAACAACAGCATCAACAGCAACGGCCTTCACCCGGGCAACTCACGCCCCAGCAGGCCGATCAGCTCTTGAAGGCTTTGGCGCAGCAGGAACAGAAGATCCGGGAAAAACAAAACGAAAGCCAAAAGCCCCTGCCCGTGCCCTCCGGGAAAGATTGGTGACCGCTACTTCGGAAAAAGCTTATGCCGGATTTTAAAGAAGTTGTAAAATTTCTGCTGTGAAGAAGGCTGCGGATGGGGGCTTAACCTGTGCCATGCTGATTTTGCGTAACTTCGGAAAACCGATTGAGGCTTTTGCTTGTTAAATCCGCAGGGTATTTAATTTGACAATCATGCAATACTATACGGTTTCCCTAACCCAATATCAACGCCTGCCTACACGTGAAGTGAAGATTGGCGACCTGCTGCTGGGCAATTTTCATCCCATCCGGATTCAGACTATGACCACTACCGACACCATGGATACCGAAGCCACGGTGGCACAGTGCATCCGATGTATTGAAGCAGGTGCGGAATTGGTGCGCATCACGGCACCCAGCATCAAAGAAGCCGAAAATCTCCTTCAGATTAAAAAAGCCCTTCGGCAGCGAGGCTATCATACCCCACTGGTTGCCGACATTCATTTTACGCCTAACGCCGCAGAGGTGGCTGCCCGCATCGTGGAAAAGGTGCGCATCAATCCCGGCAATTATGTAGATAAAAAGAAATTCCAGCTTAAGGAATATAGCGACGCCGAATACCAGGCAGAGATTGAGCGCATCCGCGAACGCTTTGTGCCTTTGATTCGCATCTGCAAGGAATATGGCACAGCTATGCGCATTGGCACGAACCATGGTTCGCTGAGCGACCGCATCATGAGTCGCTATGGCGATACGCCCATGGGCATGGTGGAAAGTGCAATGGAATTTTTGCGGATCGCGCGGGATGAAAATTATCACCAGATTGTGCTGAGCATGAAAGCCAGCAATCCCCAGGTGATGGTGCAGGCTTATCGGTTGCTGGTGAAGACCATGATGGAGGAGTTCGGGGAATGCTATCCTTTGCACTTGGGTGTCACCGAGGCAGGCGACGGAGAAGATGGGCGCATCAAGAGTGCGATGGGCATTGGTACCCTGCTGGAAGATGGCATTGGCGACACCATTCGGGTGTCACTCACCGAAGAGCCCGAATTTGAAATTCCCGTTTGCCAGGATATTGTGAAGCGATATGCCGATCGGGCATCTCATAAACCCATTCCCCCCATTGAGCGTCTTGCCTATTCCCCCTTTCAGTATCAGCGGCGGACTACACAGGCAATAGGCCGCATAGGGGGCAAACAGGTGCCGGTAGTGGTAGCCGATTTCAGCGAAGAGCCCCTTACCCGGGAAAAACTGGCCGATATCGGCTATCGCTACGACGCTGTTTCCGACAAATGGCATGTGAGCGATACGGCAGCCGATTTTGTGTATGTGGGCAACAGGTATATAGATTTTCCCCTTCCCGGCTCTCTTCAGGTGATATGTGATGCTCCTGCCTACGTGCATGCGCCTGATCCCAGGCGTTATGTGCCTTTGTTTACCTGGACTACCTGGCTACAGGGGATCGACACACCTTCGCCATACCTGAATTTAATTGCGGTGGATACGCTCAACACCACAGATGCGGAATGGGAGGCACTCCTCAACAGCCTGAACGACACCACCGTGCTGTGCATCTATTCCCAAAACCGCCACACCATGCCTGCCGTCAGGCAAAAGATTAACGACCTGATGCTCAGAGGCGTGACTGTGCCCGTGATCCTTTGTGCAGAAAGTTTTCAGCGCAATATCGATGATCAGCTCATCCAGTTTGCGATTGACACCGGTGCCCTCTTGCTCGATGGCATGGGCGATGGCATCTGGCTAAAGAATCATCCCGATTTGGTGAACCATCTGAAAGTGAGCGGCCGCACCTATCTGGAAGTGCACAGCCATGCCCAGTTCCTGAACAACACGGCTTTTTCCATTCTTCAGGCCTCGCGCACCCGCATCAGCAAAACAGAATACATTTCCTGCCCATCCTGTGGCCGCACCCTGTTTGATCTGCAGGAAACCACCTCCCGCATCCGCGCGGCAACCCATCACCTGAAAGGCGTAAAAATTGCTGTGATGGGCTGTATTGTGAATGGCCCCGGCGAGATGGCCGATGCCGACTTTGGCTATGTGGGCAGTGGTCCGGGAAAGATTACGCTCTACAAAGGCAAAGAAGTGGTCAAACGCAATATACCCGCCGAGATAGCCGTAGAAGCATTGATTGATCTCATCAAGGAAAATGGCATGTGGGTGGATCCCCCACGCCAGCCGGCCGCTTCCACACCTGCATAAGGTCAGAAACCATATTTGATACCCAACATCACAAACCGATAAACCAACTCATAAGTGGTCCAGCTCGCATAATTGGCTTCCAGGTAACGATAGGCAAGCTGATGGTGGCCTAAGAGGTTGTTCCCATACAAGGATAGCTCTATGTTTTTGCGAGGCCGGTAATCCACACTGATGTCTAAGGTGTGAAAAGCCGGCAGCCTGGCTGTGTGAATGTAATTATACACCAAATTACCCGTGCATACACCTTCTATGTGCAGTGCAAACTTCACATATCCCGTGATCTTCTGAAAGGCTGAGCGATAGGCATTTTCCGTATTTCCGGCACGCAATTGATTGCTGAATTGTTGATCATTTATGCTGGCTTCAACCAAAAACGGCAAAGAAGGTATCCATTGATAGGTGAAACGATGTGACCATATCCTCGATTGGGTATGATACCATTTGCCGTTTAAATCATAAGGCTGATCGCTATAGCTAAACTGTAAGCTGTAGAATATCTTTGATGAAATCGAAAAGAACGTTTTTTGTGTATTCAATCCAATCATATTATTCCAGGCATTGTTTGCCTGCACAGGGGATAAAATGCTATAAGCAGGATTCTGTTGATATTGCCAGACGGTGGTACGTGGTAGCCAACTGCCCAGAAGCAATACATTCACATGCAGATTAAGCGGTTTGAAGTTAAATTCAGGAAAAATAGCAGCACTGAGTACAGCCGTTTTTCTCCATTGATGCAGTCCGTTCTTCAGGATAAAGCCCGTGGTGATCACGCTATCCGGCATCAGGAACCGGGTATCAAAGGGTTGTTCTTTATATTCCAGGTTAGCTTTCAGTCCACTTAGCCGCAACCAGCGATGCTTAGCTGGCACTAAATTCTGCCAACGATAATCGCCGGAAAAATGATACAGGAAAACATGATTCTTTGCTGCCTGCACTTGCAGATGGCTGTATCCAATACCTGCCTGAACAGACCATCCTTTGAATAATCCCCGATCGTGTTTATATAAAAAGTTAGCCGAGCTGAGATATCCTTTGAAGCCATCATATTGTTGAATAGCATGGGTTTGTGGCATTTCAGGGCTTGAAATCAGATGCTCGTCATGATCCTGAAAACGGGAATGTGTAAGGGTAAAGGTAGTATTCGATGATTTATTGCCATGTAACCAGCTCAGGGAGATATTGGCCTGATGCATATTGCGGTAAAGTTGCTGCAAATAATCATGGGATTGAGAAATGGTATCTATTAATCCTTTTAACCGTTGCGTTTGGAGAAGATATTGCTGATGCAGCTGATCAGTTTCATAATCCAGTTGCGCATTGAGTAAATTCTTATCATTTATCCGATAATCATGATGCGTATAAAACTGATGGCTAAACCATTTATCCTGCAAATTTTCCAATAAAGTATCTGTCAGATAGCCTGTGCTGAGCACCCTGTTTCTATGAAGCGGCTGATGAGAAGCAAAGGTATAACCCGTTTCACCGGTGTATTTTTTAGCTGATTCCAGTTTCCATTTCGCTGAAACCTGATGGAGGTTCAGCTGCTGATTAAAATGCTCATGTTCCGTGATGTTCCAACTGAGGTTCTGGGGTAACACATAAAAACTGCTATCGGTTTGTGCGAATACATGATGTTCGTGTTGGCCATCATATTGGATGATGAGCTGCTGATGCGGATTGATTTGCACGCTACTGCTCATTCCCCAGCTTGCATCCCGGTTGTTTAATTTATAAGGATCATAAGGCACATCGGGATTGCCCGGAGAGAGCGCACTTACGGGTTTATCCGGTTTCAGGGAAGGCAAGAAGCTGTTTTGGAAAGGGAGTGTGTTAGTTCCGACTAAAGAAGCATCTATCGTTGTTGAGGAATTACTTTTCGATAACTCATAAGATTCTCCGGCATGATTGGCTTGTACATATTCAAACAATTGGAAGGGTTGTATGATTTCAAAGCCATTCACTTCTGTTTTATACGTTCCTGATGAACCTAAGCTGGCTAACAAACTTGCCGATCCAGTGAGCTTCCGGTGCGTGACCAGGTTCAACGCCACATCATGAGATAAATACAATCCTTTTGTGAGTGGTTGGGGATGATAATCTTTAATCAATTCCAGGGTATCAAAAGTAGTTGCGCGTATGTTTTTAGTTAAAAGGGGATAGTTGCTTTTGAGCAAATCCACTCCATTGATCAGGAGGGCTTTGATTTCGCGATTGTTGTAATACACTTTGCCTGAAGGATCCACACTTAGTCCCGGAATTTCATTGATTAAGTCACCGATATAAAAATCGCGCTTGCCCAATGCGGTGCGGATATCATACCTGAGCGTATCTTGTTCACCCGTGGGAAAGGAAATCACCACCTCAGGCAAGGTAAAGCTTTTGGGTTTCAGGTGAAATTGAACCGTATAGGATCCGCTATGGGGGATGAAGATCAAAGCAGTATCTGCCGCATAACCTAAAAACCTTGCGATGCAAATTGCGGTATCCGGGCCGTGCAGCATGCCCCTAAAAGAAAAGCGGCCGGTACTGTCGGTAATGGCATAGGCAAGCTGCTGTTCATGCACAAACTGCAACACCACACTGGCACGCGAGGCTGATGCCCCATCGGCTTCAAGGTGTCCGGAAATCTGATAGGTGATATTTTCCTGAGCCACAGCAGGGATAAAAAAATATGATATGCCCCCTAAAAACAGCAGATAAGAAAAGCAAAATATGTTTAAACGCCCTCGCATGAAATGCTATCTTTTCAATGGCGGCTGCTTCATCTATTTGCTAATGGGTAAATTCATACTTTATGCCTTCATAGGAATTGTTAAAGACATCTTTGCTTATTATCTTTGTACCTGGAACACTTGCACAGCTCACACAATTTCCCATTTGTTCACGTTTGAAGAGCTCATATTTATGCACTAATTGAGCTAAATCTTTTCGGTATTTTAAGTAGTCAGGGATTTTGGTAGCTTCTAATTTTTGTACTTGGGTAAGCAGGTTGTGGGGGAACTGTTGTGCTTGCATGTTCACGAGCACAAGGGCTTTATCTTCGGGTTGTTCCCAGCAAACAATCAGTCCGGGCAGTCCGCCTAGTTTCCAGGGCCCGTCGGGGATGGGGATATCTGGGCAATACCAGACCACCATATGCTGGTTTTTAAAATCGGTGACAGCTTTTTTGCAGGTAAGGTTACCGAATTTTTTTTCTTCATCCACCAAAGTCCAGTGCATGGGGAACAAAGTATCGCTGTAAAAATCTTTGGATCCTCCAAACATCTTGCGATAGCGGAAATAAATGATTTTTTTTCGGAAGTTTTTCCAAACTTCCATGAGGGTATCTTTTTTTTGATAAAACTGGGAACTAAAAGCTTGCTATACCCGTAATGCACGCCTGCAC